>JAIBJL010000605.1 GCA_020029545.1 Gammaproteobacteria bacterium | reverse complement strand
CGAACTCAGTTCCTTCTTGGCCAGATCCAGCCATTCCTTCTGCAACGATCGCGCGTGACGCGTCTGCAGCTCCGCGTCCTCCACTAGCTTGCGCAGCAGTTGCTGCGCCTGTTCCGGCTGTCCCAACCGTTTGAGCAGCAGCGCCTGCCGATAGGTCGCTTCCGGTCCCGCGGCGTACCGCGCCAGCGCTTCGTACTCTTCCGCCGCCTTGCTCAGATTGCCCTCGCATTCGAGTGAGCGCGCATACAGGAGGTGCCCGGTCCTGGAATTGAAATCCGGGTTCTCGGCGATCAGTTCATCCAGAGTGGCGCGCGAGGCCGACGGATCGCCGCTCGCGAACTGCGCCTGCGCCAGTCCGAGCATCAATCGAAAAACTGTCCTCCATCTGACACGCGCATCGCTACGATCACTTAAGTCCGACAGGCTGCTAGGCAAACCGTTCGTTAGCTTCGGCTTTTACGCCAGGTGCCACTCCTGCCAGCTCGCGTGGGCTCGCCTGACTACGTAGTTCACGTGCCTCCCCCTCGGTGTTCGGCAATTGGTGTTCGCGCCGTTTGTGAACACCATCGCGCCGTGCAGTTCATGACCAGATCGACGCTGCAAGATCGAATGGATCCGGTCGTCGAGCAGGCAAAGGATGAAATGATGGGGGTGTCGGTCTTGTTCTCTCACCTGTCCTTGCAAATTCGCCGCTTTTCGAAAGCAGTCAGGGATAGCGAGCGCCTGCGCGTATGACTCTCCCTCAGCCCCGCTACCAGGCAGCCCCTGATTCGCCCGATACAGGTTCGCAAGATCTAAAGGGCGCTAGGGCTGCGCCGTTACAACAGTCAGTGGCTAAGACCAGGCGACGCAGGAGAACTTTGCTTCGGCAGAGCAGACCTCGTCGGTTGCCACGACGATGCGCAATCGAACTCATCGCAGTGTGCCGGGCGGATGAGGCATGGATAGCCCCCCCGGTGACGGCGGCTAGCGATGCGCGTCACGCACCGCCGCAGACCGCGCAAAGACGGCAGCGGGCCGCCTGAACAATAAGCATTTTCCATCGAGAACCGAGGAGTCATCATGAAGTTGAATTTCAGGACTGTAGCTGCAGCGACTGTATTGTCGTTGGGCGCTGCACAGTCTCTTGCGGCCACGCAGATCGGCGAGCATCTCACGTTCAGCGGCTTCGGCACGCTGGGCGTCGTGCACAGCGACACCGACGAGGGGCAGTTCGTGCGCGGGCGGCAGCTCACGGGCGCCGCCGACAACGACCTGGAATTCAACGTGGACAGCAACATGGGCGCGCAGCTCACCGCGACTGCCACGTCCTGGCTATCCGGCACGGTGCAACTGCTGGCTGCGCATCGGCTGGAAGAAAATATCGATATCGAGGCCGAATGGGCGTTCGTGAAGCTCGCACCGCTGAATGGCCTGGAGATCCGCGGCGGCCGCATGTCGCTGCCTACCTTTGCGATTTCCGATTTCCGCAACGTGGGCTATGCCAATACCTGGATCCGGCCGCCGGATGAGGTCTATGCCCTTGCGATCTTGAATCGGCTCGAAGGTGCGGATGCGACCTATCGACTGCCGATCGGATCGACGTCGCTGACGGTGTCCGTGCTCGCGGGCAAGAGCGAACTCGAAACGAGCTTTTTTAAACTGGACGTCGACAACGTCAAGGGCTTCAATGTCCTCTGGGAAACCGATTGGGTGAGCTTGCGCGCGGGGCGCGTAAGGGGCGAACCCCAACTGCCAGGCGGGGACGTTTACACCTTCAGTGGCGTCGGCGCCATTGTCGATCGCGACAACATCGTCGCGCAGGCGGAATACGTCACGCGCCGCTCGGAAAATGAGCCCGCAGGAGTCGACGCGGATGGTTGGTATGTGCTGGGTGGCTATCGCTTCGGTTCTATCCTGCCCTACGTGATGTACGGGCACACCGCGCCGAAGGAGGCCGGGCCCGCGCACTTGTCCTATGACCAATCCACGATCGCGGCAGGCGTGCGCTGGGATGCCTTCAAGTCGGCCGCGTTCAAGTTCCAGGTGCAGCACGTCGACACGAATGACACCTCCGGCGTCAGTTTCGTTACTCCGGCATTGCCGCCTCCGGCCCCCCCGGCCGCCTTTGCGCCGATTACCGATTCCGTCACTGTCCTGTCGCTCGCGCTCGACTTCGTATTCTGAGGAACCACCATGAAGAAGAAATATTCGTTGTGGATGGCGGCCGTGGCGGGTCTTGTGTTGGTTTCGGCCAGTCAGGCCGAAACCGTGGTGATCGTGAATCCAGGCGCCGGCACTTTAACCAAAGAGCAGATTGCGGATATCTACCTGGGCAAGGACACCAACTATTCGCCCGTCGATCTGCCGGAATCGGTGGCGACGCGTGCGGACTTCTACAAGAAGGCCACGGGCCGCGAGTTGACGCAGGTGAAGGCGACCTGGTCGCGGCTGACGTTCTCGGGCAAGGCGCAGCCACCCAAGGAAGTGCCGGATGCGGCGGCAGTCAAGAAGGCTGTGGCGGCGAACGTCAAGGCGGTCGGCTATATCGACAAGTCGGCGGTGGA
>JAIBJL010000604.1 GCA_020029545.1 Gammaproteobacteria bacterium | reverse complement strand
AGGAAAAAGCACGTCACTCATCGCTGTGGCAATGGCTCTTGCATCACTATCTGTTTTTTCGCGTGCCGCTGGTGCGGCCGGATCGCTGGCTGACGCGACAGATGTCGCTGGTAGCGCCATTTTTCTCGCCATTCTTTTTCCGGCTGACCGGCGTGGCGCTGCTGCTCGGTCTGTTCGAATGTTACAGCCAGCGCGCGGCGTTTTCGTCCACCTTGGTCGAAAGCCTGACATTCAAGGGGCTGCTGGGATATGCCGTCGCACTGACGTTTGTGAAGATCCTGCATGAACTCGGCCATGCATTTACGGCGAAGCGCAAAGGCTGTCGCGTGCCGACCATGGGCGTGGCCTTTCTGGTGATGTGGCCCGTCGCATATACCGACGTCAATGAAGTGTGGAAGCTGCCGCGCCGCCAGGATCGTTTTGCGGTAGGCGCCGCCGGCATGGTTACGGAGCTGATGGTCGCAGCGTGGGCGACACTGGCATGGGCGCTGCTGCCGGAAGGCGTGTTACGCAGCATGGCCTTCTTGCTTGCAACCACTACCTGGATTTCCACCGTGGCCATCAACGCCAGTCCTTTCATGCGTTTCGATGGTTACTTTCTCATGGTGGACCTGCTCGACTTCCCGAATCTGCATACGCGTTCCTTTGCATTGGCACGGTGGGATCTGCGCGAGCGCTTGTTTGCGTTTCGCGAGCCGGTGCCCGAAGTGCTGCCGCGTGCGCGGCACAACGGACTGATCGTGTTTGCCTGGCTGGTCTGGCTGTATCGCCTGATGCTGTTCCTGGGGATCGCCGTGCTGGTGTATCACTTCTTCATCAAGCTGCTGGGCATTGTGCTGTTTGCGGTGGAGATCGGCGTATTCGTCGTGCAGCCGATCTGGCGGGAAATCGCCGCCTGGCGCAAGCGGGCAGGTGCGATTCGTCAGAGTCCTCGTGCCGTGCGTTCACTGTTGCTGTTCGCTGCCCTGGTACTCGTCGGCTTCGTCCCATGGAGCGGGCATGTCAGCGGTCAGGGTATGTTGCGGACCGCGCAGTACTTCCCGATCTATGCGCCCGGTCCGGCCCGCATCGATAACCTTGCGGTGCACGGCGGCGAGACGGTGGTGGCCGGTGCGGTGCTCGTGGCGCTCGATATGCCTGACCTTGAACAACGAAGTCGCAAGGCGTCCACGCGCCTCCAGCAGCTTCAGTGGCAGCTGGAAGTGTCCGGACTGGATGCCGACCTGCGTGCCAATCAGACCGTGCTTCGCGAAGAACTGGCCGGTGCCAAAGCACAGCTTGAAGGCGCGACGCAGGAGCGGGCGCGTTTCGAAGTCCGTGCGCCGTTTGCCGGCGTGATCGTCGATGTGGCGCCTGAGCTGCGCAACGGTGTGTGGGTCAGTCCACGCGAGCGCCTCGGCGTGCTAGTCGATCCATCCGCATGGCAGGTCGAGACCTATCTGGAAGAGAATGAGATTCAGCGCGTGCAGCTGGGCAATCAGGCACGCTTCTTCCCGGAAGGGGCGCCGCTCGGGTCGTTGCCATTGAAAGTGGTGCGGATCGATCCGGATGCAACGCGACAGCTGACGGAGCCTATGCTGGCCGCCCAGCATGGCGGTCAGATCGTCGTGCGCGAACGCAACGGCCACCTGATACCGCAACAGGCGATCTATCGTGTCGTGCTGCAGGTTGAGTCGGGTACTGCCGGAGCGGCGTCGCATTCATTGCGCGGTCGCGTTGTCATCGACGGGGAGCGCAAATCGCCGTTGGGTGCCTACCTGCGTACCGCTGCGACGGTAGTCATTCGTGAGGCCGGCTGGTAATCACTCAGTCCGGTCGCCCGATCGGGCCTAAAAAGTAACTAGATTTTCATCGGACGCTTCACGCGGGTCGCGCACTATACTGACCTCATCGTCGCGGGGCAGTCGCTGGTTGCGGCTTGCTGCCCGTAACGTCCAAGGATCCGCTGCTCGCCCCCGGTTGCACCGCTCCATGAATTCACTCCAGCCCATTCCGACTTTCCTCATCGAAACTTCGGGCACCGACGGCGGCCTGATCTGCGGCTATCAGGTGCTGGACAATGGCCAGGTCTTGAGCATCCCCGTCGATGCCATGGTCGAGGCGCTCGACCGGCGCGATCGGGTGACCTGGCTGCATTTCAATCTGAGCGATGCTCGCGCCCGACGCTGGCTGCTGGATGCGGGCCTCCTGCCTGCGGCGCTGCGCGAAGTGTTGCAGGAGCATGACGATAATCGTCGCATCGAGGGTACAGAGGACGGCTTGCTCCTGGTCATGAGCGATTTCACGTTCGATGCCGATGCCGATCCTTCCGAGGTGGGTCCGCTGTGGTGTTTTGTGAGTCCGCAGCTGCTGATCACAGCGCGTACCCGACCATTGCGCAGCGTCGATGAGCTGCGGCTGCAACTTCGCGGCGGCAGCACCGAGGCGCGAACGGGCGTTGAGTTGCTGGCAATGTTGCTGGAGCTGCGCACCGACCGGCTGCGGCGGCTGGCGAATGACATGATCGAGCATCTCGATGAGATCGAAGATGAGATTCTCGCCGGCGAT
>JAIBJL010000273.1 GCA_020029545.1 Gammaproteobacteria bacterium | reverse complement strand
CATTCATCATGCAGGTTGTTTCATCGGGTGGTATGTCCCGCGCGCAGGTCGAGTCCGAGCTGCGTCGTGTCGGGCTCAAGCCGACGGCGCAACGGGTACGGATTGCGGAACTCTTGCTGCGCAACCCCACGCATATGACCGCCGAGCAGATCCTCGCATCCATTCGGCAGGCGGGGGCGAGGATTTCCAAGGCCACCGTTTACAACACTCTCAAGGCGCTGGCAGGGCGAGGTTTGCTGCGCCAGATCAATCTCGATCCGGAACGCTGCGTCTATGACTCCACGCGTTCACCGCATCATCACTTCCATGATCTCGATACCGGCGAATTGATGGATATTCACCCCGATGCGATCGCCTTCAGCCGCTTTCCGCAGCTGCCCGAGGGCATGGAGGCGGACGCCGTCGAAGTCGTTATCCGGCTGCGGCGCAAGCGCTGAGACGCTGCTCCGGACAGCCCTTGCGGGCCGGTGAAGCATGAACACATAGGCAAGCACATGGATCAATGGCGCTGACTTAGAAATGTTTGCCCCCGCGACTCGACTCAAACCGGCTGTCTGGGCGCAAGGGCGTGGGGCCTGGGCAGGAGACTCGAATGTGCCAGCGTGTACCCCGAGCCGTTTCCTGCCCAGGCCCCGCGCCCCAGGCCCTATGGGTAGCGGCAATTGTGGCGCTCGCTGCTAAGTAAGCACCATTCGCACATGGATATGTACATGATTTCGTCGGGCCATCCGTGGCCCGGCCTGCTAACTCTGTTTGGCGAGCGCGGTTGCTTTTCCTTATACTGCGCCCCCCGCGCCGGAGTAGCTCAGTTGGTAGAGCACGTCATTCGTAATGATGGGGTCGTAGGTTCGATTCCTATCTCCGGCACCACTCCCATCTTTCTGTCTTGTCATCGTATTCGCAAAACGCGATAGTGCTCAGCTTGCCTAGTGGCTCGCAGGCGCATTGTAATTCGTGGCTCCGAAGGTCCCCCGCACCAAATCCCGGCGTCAGCTGACGTTGACACGCAAGTTGGGTTATCGACTGGCCGTGTGGCTGGCGAAAGTTTTCGTGGAATTTCTGTGGTTGACGTGCCGGATCCGTTTCATCGGTGAAGATCGGTTGCGGGCGTTGATCGTCGAACGCGGCGCTGTCGTCCCGGTGTGCTGGCACCAGCATCTGTTGTTGTGCGCGCGCTTTCTGGTCAGCAGGCACAACGGCGGACTCAAACCCGGATTCATGATTTCGCCGTCGATCGACGGCGAAGCACCGTCCGCACTGGCACGGTCGTATGGTGCGCACGTGGTTCGTGGTTCCGGTTCATACACCGGTCTGCGTGCCGTTCGCGGTGCCCATCAGGCCATCGTCAAGGACGGAATTTCGCCGGCGGTCACGCCGGATGGGCCGCGCGGGCCACGTTTCAAGTTCAAACCCGGCGCGCTATTTGCCGGGCAGATTTCCGGCAAGCCCATTGTTCCAGTGGCATTTGCTGGGCATCGCGCATTCGTGCTGAAAACCTGGGACAAGTTCGTCATTCCGAAACCCTTCTCGCGAGTGTGCATCGTCGTAGGCGAACCGTTCTACATGCCGGCGGAGGCGACAGACGAGCAAATGCAGGCAGCGCAGCGCGAGATGGAAATGCGGATGAAGCAAACGTTCCAGCGGGCGCGTGCCGCACTGGACGAGCGCAAGTCAGGTTGAACCGGTGCGAGTCGAGCCGGGCTGGTCGATCGGCGTCAGCGTGCTGCGGCGTGAGAATGAGTTGCCTGCTGCACGGCTGGACCACAATCCGCACCGACGCACTCCTGGTCCTCGATCTGGATGGTCGCGTGCGTGATGCCGAACTTCTCGGCCAGCACCGTATTCGCCTGGCGCAGCACCGCCGAATGATCGACGCCGCTGTCGACTGCAGCATGCATCGTGAGCAGCGTTTCATGCGGACCGACCTGCCAGCAGTGCACGTGATGCACTTCGCGAATGGCGGGCACATGCTGTTCCAGTGTCGAGCGTAGTTCGCGCAGGTCCAGCCAGTCGGGGGCGCCTTCCATCAGGATGTGTGCCGACTGCCGCACCAGGGTCCAGGCACTATGCACGATCAACGCACTGACCAATAACGACAGCAGCGGATCGATCGGTGCCCACCCGGTGCGCAGAATCACGGCGCCGGCGACGACCGCGGCGACCGAGCCGAGCAGATCGCCCATCACGTGTAATGCGGCGGCAGACACATTCATGTCGTGCGCTGCATTACGCCGCAGCATCACGAACACCACCAGATTTACGAGCAGCCCCCCTATGCCGATCCACAGGATGACGTTGCCATCGACCGGCGCCGGTTGCAGCAGGCGCTGCGCGGCTTTGAAAGCAATCCACGCGACAATGCACAGCAGCGCACAGCCGTTGATGAAGGTCGCGAGTACACGCAGTCGTTGGTAACCGAAGGAACGGCGTGCGTCCGCAGGACGCGCAGCGATGCGTGTCGCCGCCCACGCGAACGCCAGTGCCGCGGCGTCGGTCAGCATGTGGCCGGCGTCGGCCAGCAATGCGAGCGAATCAGCGAACGCGGCGCCGAGCACTTCGACGCCCATGAACCCTGCGGTCAGGGCAAAGGCAACGCCCAGCAGCCGACCGCTGCTCGCCGGATCGATATGGTCGTGGGCACCGTGATCGTGACGGTGGTTACTATGCTCGGGATGAACTCGGGACGGGCTTGCCGGCCCATGCGCGCCAGCACCATGCTCGGCAGGAGAGTCGTATTCATGGTGCTCGTGCCCGCCGTCACGGGGGGCGTCATGGGGTTGATCGTGCTCATGCGCCCCGTGCGGCTTCAGTCCGGGTAATCTTTGCTTAGGCATGCGGGTCTAGGGAACCTCTGATTTACCCCACGCGGTCTTGCGACGAACTCAGGGCGGTCCAGGGCTAGGCGCGACGACTGCAGTGTACTTCAATTCATAGGTTCCCTAACGGCAGGCGGCCACATTACCCACTCAGTGCTGGCTATAATCCGCGCCGCCATGAACATCTCGGTTGTCATTCCTGTCTGCAACGAGGAAGAAAACGTTGCACCGCTGGCGCTGGAAATCCAGGCCGCACTCACCGCATATCAGCCTTTCGAGATTCTGTTCGTCGACGACGGCAGTACGGATGGGACGGTCGCAGCTATCGAATCGACGCGCGCCGGCAAGGTGCCGGAAATCCGGCTCCTGCGGCATGCGACGCGCTGTGGCCAGAGTTCGGCTGTGCACACCGGCGTGCGGGCGGCTCGCGCGGAATGGGTCGCGACACTTGATGGCGACGGCCAGAACGATCCGGCGGACATCCCGGCCTTGATCAAGGCGCAGGCAGCAAGCGGGCAGATTGCCGGTCTTCCTTTGCGACTGATCATGGGCAATCGCACCACCCGCAGGGATACCTGGCTGCGCCGCATTTCGTCGCGAGTGGCGAATGGCGTCCGCGCGAGCATGCTGCAGGATGGCACTCCCGACACCGGCTGCGGCATCAAGCTCATGCATCGCGTCACCTTTCTCGAGCTGCCGCGGTTCAATCACATGCATCGGTTTCTGCCGGCGCTGTTTCAGCGGGCTGATTGCGCCGTGATCTCCGTACCCGTGCATCATCGTCCCCGGGTGCGTGGCACGTCGAAGTACGGCTTGTGGAATCGCTTGTTCGTCGGCATCACCGATCTGTTCGGTGTGATGTGGCTGATCCAACGCAAGCCCGCGCGCGTTGCAGTCACCGAGCAATGAACGCAATCATCGCTCGCATTCTGCGGCCGGGCCGGACGGATGCGCGCGACATTCGCATCGATCTGTGGTGGCTGATCGGGCTGGCCTTGCTGTGCATCGGCACCGGCGTCGGGCTGCGCGATCCCTGGCCTGCCGACGAGCCGCGTTTTGCGTTGGTCGCGAGCGACATGCTGCTGAGCGGCGACTGGCTGATCCCACAGATCGGGGCCGATATCTATGCCGACAAGCCGCCGCTGTTTTTCTGGCTGATGGCGTTCTGCATGGCGGTGACGCAATCGATGCGTGCCGGATTTTTGCTGCCTTCACTGTTCGCCGGGGTCGGTTGCGTCGTGCTGATCTACGATCTGGCCAGGCGGCTGTGGAATCGCGAAACGGGCATCATCGCCGGCCTCGCGCTGCTGTTCTCGGTGCAGTTCGTGTGGCAGGCACGCCAGGCACAGATCGATGCTCTGCTGTGCTTCTGGACCACGCTGGGTCTGTACGGGTTGTTGCGTCATTGCCTGCTCGGGCCGGCCTGGCGCTGGTATGCAATTGGCTGGGCCGCGGCCGGGCTCGGCATCATCACCAAGGGGGTGGGATTTCTGCCCTTGCTGGTGCTCATTCCCTTTGCCTTGCTGCGCAGCCGCTGGTCGCCACGAGTGCAGGCACGGGGTGGAGTGCGCTGGCTGATCGGACCGCTGGCGCTGCTCGTCGCTGTGTCGATCTGGCTGTTGCCGATGCTGCTCGCGGCACAGGTCGATCCGCTGATTGCGCGATATCGCGACGAGATCCTGTTTCACCAGACTATCAATCGCTATGCCTCAGCCTGGCATCATCGCGAGCCGTTCTGGTATTTCATCGTCGAAGTCATTCCGGGACTGTGGCTGCCGCTCACGGCGCTGCTGCCATGGTTGTGGCCGCACTGGCGCGATGCCTGGCGCGCTCGCGATCTGCGTGTGATTCTGCCGCTGTTGTGGGTGTTATTGGTCGTACTGTTCTTCAGCCTGAGCAGCGGCAAGCGCGGGGTTTATGTGCTGCCGGCGTTGCCGGCCCTGGTGCTCGCATCGGCGCCTGCGCTGGCGCAGCTCGCCACGCGCCGGGGCGCGCAGCGCATGCTGTTTGCAATTGCTGCCGTCGTCGCAACGCTTCTCCTGGCGGTCGCCCTCTACCTGCTGGCGGTGCCCGCGCAGCGGCACAAGCTGCTCGACCAGTACGACATCGACGTGATCGCGCCCCTGTTGGCATTGGGCAGCGTCGTGGCGCTGGCTTGCCTGGTCGCGCGACCGACGCGGGGCTTTCTCGCCTGGGCCATGACGCTGGGCACGGTCTTGCTGATCGTCAGCTACTGGGTGAATCCGCTCATCAATGGAGCGCGCTCGGGCGAGGATTTCATGCGCCAGGTGGAGGCACAGGCGGCCAGGGCCGGTGCGGAACGCGAACTCGGATTGGTGGCGTACAAGGAACAATACCTGCTGTACCTGACGCGGCCGATCGTGAATTTCGGGCATGGCCGCTGGCAGGAATCGCAGCAAGAAGCGGCCGATGCGGCGGTCTGGTTGGCAGCGAATCCGAACCGGCTGCTGCTGATCGACGACATCCTGCGCCGGCAATGTTTCAGTGCGGCGCAATCGCAACCGGTTGCCGCGGCGAATGGCATTCAATGGTCGTTGGTCAGCGGGACGCCCGACCCGAAGTGCGTGTCGCAAGGCCGAATCTCTGCAGCGCGATCGTATCGGCGCGGCCAGGGGTTGCACGGCGATGACAGCGCGCTGCAGCACGCGCCTTGATGAGCGGCTGAATTCAGACTTTCCCTGACCTTAATTTCACTACTCGCATCAGCACCTTACCCTGTGCCACAATCCTTGCCAGCGACGGACTGACATTGATGACAACAAGCGATTCATCGCGGAATGAATCAGCAAGCAATCCGATCGACCGGGAGGCCGATGATAACGAGAGTGCAGCCCCGACCCGTTCGGGCATCAGACAATCCATGCCGCTCCCCTGGCCAAGCGCATAGGCATACTCATAGGCATACTAGTGAAGCCGAGTGTGTGGACTTCAGGCTGGCTCCGATTTGCACTGCACCTCGCGCGCTTCGCTGATGGCAGCCCGCAGCCACCCACCTACCGAGCCGGCCGAACCGCCCTCGATTCCTGCAGGGTCGGGTTTGTTCGCGGCGCCGGCCGCGTTGGCCGGTCGCAAGTCCCAGGTCGGTCTCGACGTGCTGCTCATCAAGGCGGCCGTCGACTTGCAGAACTTCAATGCGCACAACGCCGACCTGCTGGTGCGACAGAACCTCGAATCGTTGCGCGATGCCGCGGGGCTGGATGCCGTCTTCATTGCACATTTCGACGATACCCGCCAATCGATCACCGAGGTGACCTCGGCGGCCAGTCTGTTCGCTACGTTCAATCCCGATGTATTCCACGGCGAATCGCTCGCGCAGATGCCGTATCTGCGTGAACGCCTCGAACACATCCGCATCATCGAGATTCGCGATACCGCGCAGCCGCGCCGCGACTATGCCGGCGAAGCAGCACGCTTCGCATCGCTGCAGGTCGGTGCGGCGCTGCTTATCGGCTTCGCCGTCAAGGGCCGCGTCGCCGGCTTCATCGCGCTATGTTCGGCTCGCCCGCGCGACAGCTGGGATGCCAATCTGCACTTGATGCTCAAACTGCTCGGCTCCAGTTATGCGAGCGGGCTGGAGCGTGTGCGCTATCGCAGCCAGTTCCAGGATCTCGAAGAACGCAACGAGCTGGCCTTGTTCGGTGCCAACGACGGCCTGTGGGATTTCGATCTGGAAAACAAATCGGCCTACTTCTCGCCGCGCTGGAAGACCATGCTCGGCTATTCCGATGACGAGATCGCACAGCTCTCCGACTGGCAGACGCTCGTGCATGCGGAAGATCTTCCCAAGGTGCACACGGCGTTACGCGAACATCTCTCCGGCAAGGAGACCACGTTCGACAGCGTGCATCGCCTGCGACATCGCGACGGGACCTGGCTGTGGGTCGTCAGTCGCGGCAAGGCGCGCATCGACGAGCAGGGCCGCGCGCGGCGTCTCGTGGGCATCGACCTGGACGTGACCGAGCGCAAGCTGTTCGAAGATGCATTGTTCCGCGAGAAAGAGAGCGCGCAAATCACACTACAGTCG
>JAIBJL010000272.1 GCA_020029545.1 Gammaproteobacteria bacterium | reverse complement strand
GGGTAGCAACATCGATTGGTTACCCAAAGCATCGACAGAAGTCGATCTCTATACCGGTTTCAAAGGGAAGGTCGGTGAGTTCGGATGGGACGCGGGTATCGTCTACTACTCATATCCCAGCGACTCGGATGTCAACACGGCTGAGATCTATGGCAAGTTCAGCTATAGCGTCGTAACGGGCTCGGTGTACTACACGAACGATTACTACAACTCTGATGAACACGAAATCTATTTATCGGCCGACGCGGCCATCCCGCTAGGACCCGTGAGCCTGACGCTGCATGCGGGCTATACGGATAGCGATGCAATCCCTGATGGCGATTACAAGGACTACGCGGCAGGCATCAGTTATTCCGCCGACAACATTACTTTGGGCTTCAAGTACATCATTACTGACGGTCTCGACCGTTTCGGCGCCGGTCCAGATACCTCGGACGATCGTGTTGTGCTCTCGATCAGCACGACTTTGCCATGGGCCAAATAATCTGACCGATCCTCTTTTCGAATCTGCGTCCTGTGAAGACCCCGGCATTTCGCGAGAAATGCCGGGGCTTCCTTTTGCTCAAGCAACTTCTTTCAGCAACTCGCTCAGCATCGTCACGATCTGATCGATATGCGACGGCTCGACGATCAGCGGGGGTGACAGGCAAATCACATCTCCGCTGATCCGGATCAGCAGTCCCTTTTCGAATGCCTTGACGAACACTTCGTAGGCGCGCGCGCCGACCGCACCCGGTCGCGATTCCAACTCGATGCCAGCCACCAGGCCCAGATTGCGTATGTCGATGACATGCGGCAACCCTCGCAGCGAGTGCACTGCGTCTTCCCAGGTCTTGGCGAGCTTGCCGGCACGCGTCAGCAATCCTTCGCGTTCGTAGATTTCCTGGGTGGCAAGCGCAGCGGCGCACGCGGCGGGATGGGCGGAATAGGTGTAGCCATGGAACAGTTCGATGGCGTTCTGCGGACCGTGCATGAACGCGTCGTAGACCGGCTTGCGAACGAACACGGCGCCCATCGGAATCGCGCCGTTCGTGAGACCTTTGGCGGCAGTGATCATGTCGGGCATGACATCGAAGTACTGAGCGCCGAACGGCTGACCCAGGCGGCCGAAGCCGGTGATGACTTCATCGAAGATCAGCAGAATGCCGTACTTGTCGCAGATCGAACGCAGGCGCTGCAGATAGCCTTTGGGCGGCAGCACAACGCCCGCCGAGCCGGAGAGAGGTTCCACGATCACCGCCGCGATCGTCGATGCGTCGTGCAGTGCGACCAGCCGTTCCAGATCGCCCGCCAGATGCGTGCCCCACTCGGGCAAACCGCGGGTGAAGGCATTGTGTTCGAGATCGAGCGTGTGTCGCAGATGATCGGTGCCCGGTAACAACGCGCCGAAGAACTTGCGATTGTTGACCATGCCCCCGACGGAAATGCCGCCGAAGCCGACGCCGTGATAGCCCTTCTCGCGGCCGATCAGTCGTTGGCGCGTGCCCTCACCCTTCGCACGCTGATAAGCGATCGCGATCTTGAGCGCGGTATCGACCGATTCCGAGCCCGAGTTGGTGAAGAACACATGGTCCAGATCGCCCGGCGTCAGCTTGATCAGCCGATTTGCCAGTTCGAAGCCTGCCGTGTGTCCCATTTGGAACGTCGGTGCAAATTCCATGGTGCCAAGCTGCTCGCTGACAGCCTGCGCAATCTCGCGGCGACCGTGGCCGGCATTCACACACCACAGGCCGGCGACAGCGTCCAGCACCTGGCGTCCATCGGGAGTCCAGTAATGCATGCCTTCGGCACGTGCGAGCAGGCGCGGATTGGCCTTGAACTGACGATTCGCCGTGAAGGGCATCCAGAACGCTTCGAGGTCGGAGGCGGATGGCTGGGCAGGCATAAGTTCCTCGGCGCTAGCTATCAGGGAGGTGTTCGAAGTGGTTGCGACAGATGCGTCGCGCACCCAGGTGGCTGTCGGATGATAAGAAAATTCAACAGCGACGACAAATCATCCGGCTGAATTGACTGGTGCCCGGCATATTCGTCGATTATCCTAAACACTTTGCTGGAAACAGGCTGTATGAGTATCGACGTAGGCAGTCATCTCAAAGCCGTGCGCACGCTGTACGGCTTGTCACAGCGCGAACTTGCCAAGCGAGCCGGCGTCACGAACGGCACGATTTCGTTGATCGAGCAGAACCGCGTCAGTCCCTCCATCAGTTCGCTCAAGAAAGTGCTCGATGGCATTCCGATGTCGCTTGCTGAGTTCTTTACCGTCGATGTGCGCACCAATCCGCAGGTGTTCTATGCGAGCGAGGAACTCACCGACCTGGGCGATGCGCAGGTGTCACTGCGGCTGGTCGCTTCGAAACGCTTGAACCGCTCCATGGCTATCATGCACGAGCGCTACCAGCCGGGAGCCGACACGGGCGGCGACATGCTCAGCCATCGCGGCGAGGAGGGCGGCGTAGTGATCAGCGGCCAGATCGAACTGACCGTGGGCGGTCAGGCGCGTGTGCTGGTGTCGGGCGATGCTTTCTATTTCGAGAGTGCGCTTCCGCATCGATTCCGGAATGTTGGCTCGGAGGTATGTGAGATCATCACTGCCAGCACCCCTCCGACATTCTGACGTCGCAAGTCGGCCCCCCGCCGTCAATGCCCTCGCCGTCAATGATAGAGTGCCGACCCGCGCTGGGGCCGTCGGCCTGCGGCCACTACCGATCCCTTACCGCCCCACTGCCATGAAAGTTACCGTTGCTGCCACACAGTTCGCCTGTTCGATCGATCGTGCCGCCAACTTGGCGACGGCTGAGCGGCTCATCCGCGATGCCGCGGCGCGCGGCGCGAACATCGTTCTGATCCAGGAGCTGTTCGAAACGCCATACTTCTGCAAAGACCACTCAGCCGCCTACTTCGATGAAGCGCTGCCGGTGGAGGCGAATCCGGCCGTGCAACGCTGCAAGGTGCTGGCCCGCGAATTGAACGTAGTATTGCCGGTGAGTTTCTATGAGCGCGCTGGCAACGCATTTTACAATTCCGTGGCCATGATCGACGCCGATGGCACGCTGATGGGGATTTATCGCAAGGCGCACATTCCAGAGAGTCCGGGCTATCACGAGAAATTCTATTTCTCGCCCGGCGATACCGGCTTCAAGGTCTGGCGCACCCGGTTCGGCACGATCGGCGTCGGCATCTGCTGGGATCAGTGGTTTCCGGAATCGGCGCGGGTCATGGCGTTACTCGGTGCCGAGATACTGTTTTACCCGACAGCCATCGGCGCAGAGCCGCAGGATGCGAGCATCGATTCTCGCGATCACTGGCAGCGCGCGATGCAAGGACACGCGGCTGCGAACGTCATGCCGCTGATTGCGTCGAATCGCATCGGCACCGAGCGCGGCGAACGCTGGACCGTGACGTACTATGGTTCGTCGTTCATCACCGATCAGACCGGCGCGATCCTCGGGCAGGCCGACCGCGACGGCGAGGCGATTCTCACGGCAACGTTCGATCTGGTAGCGATGCGCAAGTATCGCGAGGCCTGGGGCGTGTTCCGCGATCGGCGTCCGGAGCTATATGGGCCGCTGCTGACGCTGGACGGTCATACGAGATGACGGCACGAAAAGGTATTGCCGCTCCTGCGCATCCGTGCGCCCGCGGCATTCGCACATCCCTGTGCAGCAGGGTTCACGGGGGACACTGGGTAAGAGCCAGAGGGCTTCACTGCAACTAACCGTCCCGGAGACCAATGACACTCCGGCTTCCCTGATCGCAATCTGACTATTACTTATTCTTACCCCGTGGTCCCCGTGACCCTGCTGCACAGGGATGTGCGAATGCCGCGAGGTACATGGATGTATCATTGCGGCCCGTGGAAATTCTGTTCTTATGCAGTTCTTCGCTTCCTGTCCGCTGGGTGTTGCCGATCTGACCGCCGCAGAGTTGCGCGCCTGCGGGGCGACGCAAACCGCAGAGTTCAAGCTTGGGGTTCAATTCGAAGGTCCGCTGGAGGCTGCCTATCGCGCCTGTCTGTGGTCGCGGACTGCGAGCCGCATTCTGATGCCGCTAGGTCGATTCGATGCAGCGACGCCCGAGGCGCTGTATCAGGGAGTGAAGACCATTCCCTGGCACGAACACATTGCTGCGGGCCGCACCTTGGCGGTGGACTTCGGCGGTTCGTCCTCCGGCATTACGCATACCAAGTTCGGCGCGCTCAAGACCAAGGATGCGATCGTCGATCAACTGCGCGACCGCACCGGCGAGCGACCTTCGGTGCGACTCGACCAGCCTGACGTGCGCGTCGATGTGCGACTGGACAATGAACGCGCCACGGTCAGCCTGGATCTGTCTGGTGAGAGCTTGCATCGCCGTGGCTATCGCGCGCGTGGCGTCGCCGCACCCCTCAAGGAGAATCTGGCCGCGGCAATCCTGCTGCGCAGTGCGTGGCCGCCGATCGCGGCGGAAGGTGGCAGCCTGGTGGATCCAATGTGCGGTTCCGGCACCTTGCCGATCGAAGCGGCGATGATGGTGCTGGATATTGCACCGGGTGCACTGCGCGACTATTTCGGCTTCCTCGGCTGGGCAGGACATGACGCCCTCTTGTGGCAACGGTTGCTGCTCGAAGCGAAAGAGCGACGCGCTGCCGGTGCCGGCAGAAAGCTCGACATTCGTGGCTATGACAGTGACCCAGGCGCTGTGCGTGCCAGCCATGAGAATCTCGAACGCATCCAATTGCATCAGATCGTGCACATCGAGCGTCGCGAGCTGTCGCAGCTCACGCGCGAAGGCGGCGACCGCGGCCTGCTGATTACGAATCCACCTTACGGCGAACGCATCGGCGATCAGGATCGCCTGCGCGATCTGTATGCGCTGCTCGGCCAGAGATTGCGCGAGCGGTTCGAAGGCTGGAAAGCGGCGGTCTTTACCGGCAATCCGCCGCTGGCGAAGTCGCTCAGCATCAATGCCAGGCGCACGCACACCCTGTTCAATGGCCGGATCGAATGCCGTTTGTTGCGCTTCGATGTCGAGCCGATGCAGTACACCGGTGCCGCATCGATCCAGACATCCGAAGAGCGTCGCGAGGAAATCGTCGCACGTCCCGGCGCGCAGATGTTTGCGAATCGGTTGCGCAAGAACCTGAAAGCTGCGGTGTCCTGGGCGCGCCGCGAATCCATCGACTGCTATCGCATCTACGATGCCGACATGCCCGAGTACGCTTTCGCGATCGATCTTTATTCCGACGGTGCGACACAGCAGTGGGCTTATGTGCAGGAATATGCGCCGCCACGGACTGTCGAAATATCCGCTGCGGGCAAACGACGCAACGAAGTGCTGGCAGTGATTCCCGATGTACTGCAGCTTCCGCCCGAGCGGATCCATCTGCGCGAGCGTCGTCAGCAAAAGGGCGCAACTCAATACGAGAAGGTCGATGCCGCCGGCGAATTTCATGTCGTGCGCGAAGGGCCATACCGCTTCCGCGTGAACTTTCAGGACTATCTCGATACCGGCTTGTTCCTAGATCACCGGATGACGCGGGCGCGGATCGGCGAACTGGCACGCGGCAAGAGAGTGCTGAATTTATTCGCTTATACGGGCACGGCAACGGTGTATGCGGCTGGCGGTGGTGCGAGGTCTTCGACCACCGTCGACATGTCGCGCACGTACATTGAATGGGCGAAACGCAATCTGGCGCTGAACCAGCTGGCGACGCCCGAACACGGATTCATTCAGGACGACTGCCTGTCCTGGCTGCGAGAGCAGCGCGCAGGCCCGAGTTTCGACCTGGGGCGTTTCGATCTGATGTTTATCGATCCACCCACGCATTCGCGGTCCAAGCGCATGGATGAGGACTTCGACGTGCAACGCGACCACGCGCAACTCATCCACGATGCGGCAGCACTGCTGGGCGCCGACGGTCTGATCGTCTTCTCAAACAATTTCACCCGCTTCAAGATGGATCCGGCCGTGCTGAATGACTTTCATGTCGAAGACATTACGCAACAGACGCTGCCGTGGGATTTTCGTCGCAACCGACGAATCCATACGTGCTTTTTGATCAGGCACAAGTCGGTCTGACGGTCGTTCCTCATCGAAACAGCATTGGCTCTCTCCGCCAGCATGGATCGACGGTTGATAACCGCTCGCGCGGTCCCAACATAATTAGAAGCCGATGGAGTGCGATATCGACTTCGATCAAGAATCAGGATGTCCCTGATTTGACCTCGCGATCGATGGGCAGGGCACACGCGATTCGTTGCATATCAAGTGGATGCACCAGAACGCGGCAAACCTGGCGACGCCCGAAGCATCGAGTCGGCTTCTTTTGCCGCGATCCGTGCTGAACCCGATTGATATGACAGGGTCATTACCGCACAATTGCGCAGTTTGCTGTCCACCTGCCATTGAAGAAGTTGCGAACATGAGCGCCGATGCATTCCATGTCTGTTTCCATCCCAAACTGGGCGTCGTGATCAACGATCCGGTCGCGCAGATGGGGCTGGCTAAAGAACAAATGCGCCTGTTTAAGATTGGCGACATGCTCTCGGGCACTTTCATGCGCTCCATTGTCAGCAAGGACCTTGCTCCCTGCTCGGATGAGCAGGAACGCAAGAATGCGGATTCGGTCGAGGCCTACCGGGTGGCGCGTGCTGCACGCCGCAAGCCCTATTGCGCGCAATGCCGTCGTCACTTCGGTTCGGTGGATTTCACGCTCTGTACCGATTGCACGTCGATTCGTTGTACCTGCGGGACCTGCAGCTGCGTTGCCAAGGTGCGTCGCCGCAAGGCTGCATGATTGCACGACCCTTTGCAGATACTACAGACGCCGCGCTTAAAGCGCGGCGTTTGCGTTTAGTGCCCCCCAATATCGATCAAGCCGATTAAG
>JAIBJL010000039.1 GCA_020029545.1 Gammaproteobacteria bacterium | reverse complement strand
GGCTGCGCTTACATCGAGAGTCAGCGCGGCAGGTAACCGCTCGCGAATACGACTCGCATCGAGTCCGTCGATCGCGCTCGCGAGCGGCGAAGGAGTTAAAGCAATATCGATGCCACAGCCTGCGATGTCGGTGGATGCGACCCAATCAGCAGGCGTTGCGCGAGCCTCACGCGCCTCGACGGCTCGCAAACAGCTGCAGTTCGGACAACTGCTGTTGGCGATGCAACATCGATCCGTCCGGCTGTTCAATTGCAGGCACTGGTGCAGGCACTGGCTTCGCAGACAGGCGTCGAGGCAACGGCGTTGCTGCTGGAAAAAAAGCCAAGACATGCAGTGGCACGATCCGTGCTTGACCTTGCTGCGCGCACCTGTGGCGCTTATCTATGACGTGTGGAGGGAGCGATGAAATCGAAGTTGATGCAGTGGACCGACCAAGGCGTGCGACTGGCAATCGTTGCGTGCTCATTGACGATCACCGGGGCCGCGCTCGCCGGTGATACGAAGGTCACTCTGAGCGGCGCCGAAGAGACACCTGCCGTAACGACTGCCGCCACTGGCAGCGGCACCATTTCTGTCGGCGCAGATAAAACGGTCAGCGGCACGGTAACGACCAAAGGCCTCGTCGGCACGGCAGCGCACATTCATCTCGCGGCACCCGGTCAGAAGGGACCACCGGTCATTACGCTGACGCAGACCGCCGAAGGGATCTGGTCAGTGCCGGCCGGGTCGACACTGACAGATGAACAATATGCGAGCTATAAGGCGGGCCATCTGTACGTCAATGTGCACAGCGCTGCCAACAAAGGTGGCGAGATTCGCGGACAGCTCAAGCCATAGCTTGGCAGGGTTTCCATGTCGACGACGTTGAGCGAGGTTGCGCTCGAGACTGCACCAGTCAATGCGACGGTTACGACCCAGGTTTGGGATCTGCCGCTACGAGTATTTCACTGGTCTTTGGCATTGGCGGTGTCGGCGGCGTTCGTGACGGCCTGGCTCGGCGGTGACTGGATGCGTTGGCATGTTCGCATCGGGGCGTTCATCCTGGCGTTGCTGCTGTTCCGGCTCATCTGGGGATGGATCGGCTCCACGCATGCACGCTTCGCCAGTTTCGTCCCGACACCGAAGAGCGTGATCGCGTATCTGCGGGGCAAGTGGCACGGCGCCGGACATACACCGTTAGGCGCACTGTCGGTCGTCGTGCTGCTGATCGTGCTCGCGGTGCAGATCGGCACCGGTCTGTTTGCCAATGACGACATCGCTCATCAGGGACCGCTGTCGCAAACCGTGTCCAAGGCAGTAACCGACAGAGCGAGTGGCTGGCATGCTGCGCTATCCAACCTGTTGCTCGCGTGGATCGTCATCCACACCGCTGCCATCGGATTCTATGCAGTGGTGCGCCGAACCGACCTGGTGAGCCCCATGCTGACGGGCAAGAAGCAGTTGCCGCCACAGTGGGCGAGCGTTACCACGTCCGTCAGCGTGCGACGCGTATTCGTGGCTGCGGCATTGTCCGCTGTGCTCGTCGTCGCGGTATTCACAGAGTGGCGGGCATCGCCTGCTGCCACGGCGGTGCCTGCTGCGACACCGGACTGGTGACAGGGCCACTGCCGATGCATTGCAACATCATCGTTGAACAGGTCATCGTTGAACTGAAATCATGAAACGACAAATTTTCTGCATCGTTGCATTGAGCGGCGTCGCGGCCGCGGCGGTATCCGGCCCAGTCGAAGAACAGATTCGTATCCGGCAGTCCGCCTATGCTTTCATCGGCTGGAACACCGGCAGGATCAAAAGCCAGCTGGATCATCCCGAAAGCTATAACCAGCAACAGATCGTGGCCGCAGCCAATGCGATTGCCGCAGTTGCCAACTCAGGATTGGGATCGCTGTTCGGGCCCGGCAGCGACAAGGGAACGGGGTGGCGGCCAACGAAGGTGCGGCCGGAATTCTTTCAGAAGCCTGACGAGGCGAAAGCTGCAGCCCTTGCTTTCAACAAAGAAGCGAATGAGCTGGCCAGGATTGCTGCAACCGGAACGCCTGCCGAAATAAAAACCCAGTTTTCGACGCTGAGCGAGACCTGCAAAAGTTGCCACAGCAAGTTTCGGGAGCGGGATTAGCTATTCGTCGTCTGTGTCCTGCTCAGCAGCTCTGAACAGATGCCGGTGGTATCGGTCCGGCGCATTCAGGAAATCCCGTGTGAGCTGGAAATGCTCCGTGTCGCGATAGCTCACCTCGTGTAGCTGGCCTTCGTGGATACTCAGGACGGTTGCGCCGGGCAACGTGAGCAGGATGGGAGAGTGCGTAGCAATCACGAACTGCGCCACCTTCAGCGACGCCAGTTGATGAAGGATGCTGAGGAATGTCAGCTGCCGACTGGGGGAGAGTGCGGCTTCCGGTTCGTCGAGCAGATAGACGCCATCTTCGATACGGTTTTCGAAAAGCGCGAGAAACGCTTCGCCGTGAGATTGCTGGTGAAAAGGCTTGCCGCCGTACGCTCGAAAGGTGCTGCCGGCCTCTTCGAGATACGTGGCGAAGTTGAAGAACGTTTCGGCACGCAGAAAAAAGCCATCTGACACGCGTTGCCGCCAGGCCAGCCGAAGCGCGCGTCCCAGTGCATGACCGTCCACATCCTCGGCGTACGAGTTGTCCCGATTGCCGCCTTGCGCATTGAAACCCAGCGCCCAGGCGAGCGCTTCCAGCAGGGTGGATTTCCCGGAGCCATTCTCGCCGACCAGGAATGTCACGGGTGTCGTGAAGGTCAATTGCAGCGGCTGCGCCAGTAGCGGAATCGTGAACGGATGCACACCGTGCTGGATCTTGTGCTCCTGCAAGGACACCTGTGTCAGAAAAGGACTGCCATGAATTTTCTTCGGGGCGGGCATGCGTTGAGCCTCGGCTCCAGTAACTCAATACTCCAGGCCCGAGTGTGCCATGTACGCTTGCTCGTGCTGGCGACGTTTCGCGCACGCACGCTATATGATGCGCCTTCCTCACGTGTTGGGCTCGGTGTCGGCGATACCAGAACACTATCTACCCCGTTCAAGTTCGTCGGTTCCATTCTGGCCGGGCCCACTTTGTTCTTCTCATCCATCAGCCCGCATTCGCATTACCCGTAATGAATGCCAGCGCATTTGTCATGGCAGCACTGTCTCTTTTCTAGTCGTCGCAGAAACAGGACATCGAGTCTGATCCAGCGAAATGGGCCGTGTTCGCTTTTCCGCGGGAGGAGTTCGAGTTAACCCTTCGTGTGCCGGACAAGTATATCCCGGTGGAGTTGCAGGGTAGTCCGCTGAGGCCGGTAGTGCCGGACAGTCGCGTGACGATGTTGATCGCGCAGTATGACTACGGTCGGCCCGACTCCGGCGATATCTCGCAAATGACAGTCAGGGTAGCTCTGACGCGTGATCACGCCCCTGATTTTCGATAGCTGGCGCCAGCACGCTCCCTGCCACACATGAAGACTTGGCAAGGTGTCACTCCGCCGTGGCAGGTCAGCGGCAATTCAGCGATTATTACGCGCCGCCGGGGGACTCCCCCTGCGCAACAACCTATTCTAGAACAGGTGCGCGTTGACCGAAGAATCGACCATCACAGCAGCCGAAAGGAAGCTGATCGTTGCCGCGCTGGCCGTCGTCCTGCTGCTGAGTGCCCTGGATCAAACCGTTGTCGCCACCGCGATGCCGCGGATCGTCGAGCAACTGCGGGGTCTCAAGATGTATGCATGGGTGACGACCGCCTACATGCTCACTTCCACTGTCTCGGTGCCTATCTACGGCAAGCTCAGCGATCTGTACGGGCGCAAGCCCATTCTGATCATGGGCCTGTTGTTGTTCCTGGCCGGTTCCATGCTGTGCGGACTGGCGGGCGAGTTCGGTCGGCTGCCGTTACTCGGAGACGGCATGATGCAGCTGATCGTGTTTCGCGCGCTGCAGGGACTGGGCGGCGGTGCATTGATGACAGTGGTATTCGCGATCATTGCCGATCTGTTTGCGCCGCGCGAACGCGGACGGCTGTTCGGCGTATTCGGTTCGGTGTTCGGCTTTGCGACCATGATCGGGCCATTCATCGGCGGGTTCTTCACCGACCATGGTTCGACCCTGTGGCGGGGGCACGAGATCGCCGGCTGGCGCTGGGTGTTCTATGTAAATTTGCCGCTCGGACTATTGGCGCTGTTCATGATTTTGTATCGCCTGCCCGTGCTGCGACCTCGCAGCACGGGCCGAGTCGACTATGTCGGCGCGGCGTTGCTGGTGTTGGCGTTCACGCCGCTGCTGCTCGCACTCACGTTGGGCGGCACGACGTACCCTTGGGGCTCCGCGCCCATCGTCGGCCTGTTGATGCTGTGGATGGTGTCGCTGGTGCTGTTCCTGAGGGTTGAATCGCGTACCGCGGATGCCATTTTGCCGCTGTATCTGTTTCGCATCGAGACTTTCCGAATTGCCATCGTCGCGCAGTTCGTGTTGAGCATGGCGTTTCTTGGCGTGGTGTTGTTCATGCCCCTTTACATGCAGGTGGTGCAGGGGATTACGGCAACGCACAGCGGCTACTCGCTGCTGCCGTTGATGGGCGGCATCATGTTCAGCAGCATTACCTGCGGGCGACTCGTGACGCGCACCGGTCGTTACAAACCGTTCTTGATCGGTGGCAGCATCGTGCTGATCGTCGGTGTGCTGGTGCTGGCTCAGATCGGACCGGACACCACGACGCGCGATCTTGCGTGGCGACTGGCGATCACCGGCGTCGGTCTCGGACCCGTGCAATCGTTGTTCAGTCTCATCATCTCGAATGCGGTGCCCCTGACGGATATCGGCGTGGCGAGCAGTACCGCCCAGTTCAGTCGGCAGTTCGGCTCAACCGTGGGTCTGGCGATATTCGGGACGTTACTGACCCATAGCCTGACCGCAGAATTGCCCAAGCATATTCCGTTGCTACCGGGCGCCGCGGCTACGCAAATCGATATCAGCCATGCGCAGAGCCAGGCGATGAGCGTCGAGCAGATTCGCAGCCGCGTCGACACCGCGCTGAATGCACGCTACCTGCTCGTCGAACGTGCGTATCGTGGCGATGCGGCGGCATTGGCGGAGGTGCTGGGTGATCCGCGTCTGCCCGCAGCCGTGCAGGGTCCGCTGCGCGACGGAGGGGTGCGTGCCAGGGTGCATGCCGAGTTGCTGGCGCACGCAGCCACGATTGAAGCCGAACTGCAGCAAGGCGAGGCGGGCCGAGCGCGGTTGCTTGCCGACCCTGGCATTGCCGCTGCGACCAAGGAAAATCTTGCCAACATCCCGGCGCGCGCATTGCACGATCCGCAAGTGATGGCCAACATTGCGTCGCTGTTCCGGGAGTCCGTGCTGGCGCAGGAAGATGTGCTGGTGAAATCCCGCACCGATGATGCGCTTGCGCTGGTGCGCAGTGCGATCAAGACGTACTCGGCGCAACTCGTCGATCGCATTCACCAGGGCACGCGGCAAGCGTTCGCGGCATCGATCACTCAGACGCTGGCGCGGTCCTTGTGGATCGTCGCGCTGGGCTTGCTGATCGTGCTGTTCATTCCGGAGCTGCCGTTGCGGTCGCGCGAGGCGGCAACGAAGCCGGCAGAGGCGTGATATAGGGGGCTGCTCGGCGAAGTACGCGCTCTGGCCGACGGGTAGTCTGGTCAGAATTACTTCTTCTTGCTGCTCTTGCGTACCGACTGGCGCGCAGCCTTCTTCTTCGGCACCTTGGCTCCGCTGCGGCGTGCTTCCGACAGGCCGATCGCAATCGCCTGCTTGCGGCTTGTCACTTTCTTACCGGAACGGCCACTACGCAGGGTACCGCGTTTGCGTTCGTGCAGGGCAGCTTTGACTTTCTTCGAAGCTTTTTTGCTGTATTTGCGGGCCATGAGAATCTCCTAGCCTGTCCGGGTCATGGGCATCGTGACGCAGCCGCAGTAGATGATCCGTGTCTCGGACAGGCTCTGGCATCGCTGCCGACGACCGGCAGCCTGGGTTCAGGCGCGCAACGCACACGTGACTGCGCGTGTTCCGCCTCGATTTATTTCGTCCGCGCCAGGCTTCAGTAGATCAAGTGCTGCGCGCGCTCCTGCTGCCAGGATGCTTCATCCGGTGTCGTCAGCGCATCGAGGTCGGCAGGCGTGGCGTTGCTGTCGTCCACCCAGTCGCGCAACAGCGTGCTGCCATTGATGACATCGATGGCGAGCTTGCCCAGCTCATACTCATACGGAAAATCGCGCCACAATGGATAGTCCGGATACAGCTGGCGGATCGCCTTGAATGCGAGCGATTGCACGCGCCAGGGTTGGAACGCGTCGTGATCGTAGCTCGTGTCCTCGACGTGAATCTGCAAACCGTTGCAGAGCTGCCGCGCATGTTTATGGAACGTCGGTTCGAACCAGATTTCTCGCAGGCGGCAACCTTTCAGCCATTGTGGCGCGAGGGTACGCATCCGGTTCAGCACTGCGCGCGCGTCGATGTCGGGTGCGCCGAACAGTTCGAGCGGACGAGTCGTCCCGCGTCCTTCCGATAGAGTCGTGCCTTCCAGCATCACGGTGCCGGCGTAACAACGCGCCATCCACAAGTTGGGCGCGTTCGGACTCGGATTGATCCAGGTGCGTTCGCCGAGCGGCCAGCCGTAGCCCGGCGCGGCAAGCGGTTGCCAGCCGTGCATCGCAATGACTTTATAATCCACGTCGAGCTTGAGGGTCTTCACGAACCAATGCGCAAGTTCACCCAGCGTCAGGCCATGACGCATCGGCAGCGCACCGGCGCCGACAAAGCTTTCCCAGCCGGCGCGTAATCGCAATCCCTCGATGGGGCGCCCGGCAGGATTCGGTCGATCCAGAATCCACACCGAGGTGCCAAGTCGTGCTGCTGCTTCGAGCACATAGCGCAGCGTCGTGATGAAGGTGTAGATGCGGCAGCCCAGATCTTGTAAATCCACGAGCAGCACGTCCGATGCCCGCATCATGGCGTCGGTCGGTCGGCGCACTTCGCCATACAAGCTGAATACCGGAATGCCGTGCACCGGATCGTTGAAGTCCGGCGACTCGATCATGTTGTCCTGCTTGTCGCCGCGCAGGCCATGCTGTGGGCCGAAGGCTGCGGTGAGTTGCACGCCATCACTGAGCGCCAACGCGTCGAGCGAATGCGTCAGATCCGCAGTCACCGAGGCAGGGTGTGCCAGCAGCGAACAGCGCCGCCCGCGCAGCGCATCGCGCAACGCAGCTTCGGACAGCAGTCGATCGATACCACAGTTCATGGGGAAATCCTCGCAGGCGATGCCCGCGCACTATACAGGCGCTGACGCTGCGGGCAGTTGCAGTATGAAACTGTCGCGTTGATGGAAGTCCGGCTGGGGTGCGACATGTCGCAATGCCCAGTACGAGACACGCGAATCGCGAGCTTCGATGACGGCAGCCAGCGAGGCGGCAATGCGCTGCTGTGTTCCACTGAGTTCGCGCGGCGGTGTCCATTCCACTTCGACATCGAGCCGGTCGCCCTTGCTGCGAACATCGATTCGCGGCGCATCCATGGTCACCGGTGTCATTCCCCGGCGATAGCCGTCGAACCGGTAAGCTGCCCATTCGCCCGACGGCGAGAAATTGAACTCATAGTACGCATCGCCCGCATCGGCATCTCGCGCGAAGGCTTCAAAGCAGGTGTGCTGCCACAGTCCGTCGACCCGGCACGGTGGCGCGCGGTCCGGGAGGCGCAGTTCTTCGATGGTTCCTGCGAGCGCAAAGTGCAGCCGCCAGCGATGCGCCGGTTGGATCGCTAGATGTGCCGTGAAACGGTTGATCGGGGGACGCGCAGACGCCGGATGGCAGACGAGAGCAAGAGGGGACATCGTGCGATTTTATGTGCACGTTGCCGCAGATGGAAAGGCACGCAGGCGTCTTTTCGAGCCTGGGGCTGATTGGCGGGATGCCGTATCCCCGCATCCCGCCACAGGTTACTGCTGCGATGATTTCTCTTCGGCAGAGCCGTGGTGTTCGCCGGAGCCGGGGTACCTGCCCATGCCGCGAGCACCCGGTGGATGGTCGGTCAATGCCTCGAACTTCTTGAGCTGGATATCCGAGAGTATCGGCCGAAGCTTTTCGATGGTGGCCGCGCGTTGTGCTTCGAATCGTGTCTGCATCTGTTCACGCGAGGGTCGCTCGCCGGATTCTTTGAACTGTTTGTGCTGCGCCAGCATCGCCTCGCGCTGCTCGGCAAGCACTTTCTCCACGGCGACTTTCTGACCGGCATCCAAGTCCAGCAGCAGCACCAGGCGATCGATGCGTTGGCCGCCTTCGGGTGTTGCCGACGGACTTCCCTGGGCGAACGCCAGCGTGGCAGTCATGCACAACGCTGCGAGTGAAAGTATTCTATTCATGGCGAGAACTCCTTCAACGGGAAAGCAATCAGGGTTTCGAACCGCAAGTCAGTTCGGTCGAGTGTCACGGTAGGCGCCCGGTGTGCCGGGACCAGTAATCAATCGTGACAAAGTGTTGGGAGGTGGTGAATGGTGAGTGGTGAATGGTGAATGGTGAATGGGTAGAGGGGAATCAGCGCGCGTCGCCCGCACGCTGTTGACGAATCCCGCTCTTACTACTCACCACTCACCACTCACTGTCCAGCCTCACCCCTTCACCGGCAGGCTCAAGACTGCTTCCAGACCGCCGTCGGGTACGTTGTGCAACTGGACCGACCCGCCGTGGGCTTCAGCGATGTCGCGCGCGATGCACAGGCCCAGACCGGTGCCGCCGCTGTCGCGATTGCGCGAGGATTCGACCCGGTAGAACGGTTCGAACACCTGTTGCAGCAGTTCCTCAGGAATACCCGGGCCATCGTCACGAATGCTGATTTGCAGGTGTGCGCCAGTTGCCGCGATCTCCACTCGTGCCCGCTCGCCATATTTCACCGCGTTGTGCAGCAGATTCGACAGGCAGCGTTTGATGGCGTTCGGCTTCGCCAGAATCGGGCCACTCGACTTGCCGCTGAGCGCGACTTCGCCACCCAACTCGGCGAATTCCCGCTGCAAGGTAACCAGGATGTCGTCGATGAGCAGCGGCACGGCGACTTCGCTGTCGTTGAGGCCTTTGAACAACGCCAGCGCGCCGGTCACCATCACACCCATCTCGTCGAGGTCGGCCGTGATGCGTTCGCGCGTGTCGGCATCGTCGATCGTTTCGGCGCGCAATCGCAGGCGAGTCAGCGGCGTACGCAAATCATGCGACATGGCAGCCAGTACGCGTGTGCGGCTGTCGAGATAACGATGCAGCCGTTCCTGCATGGTGTTGAATGCGCGCGTTGCATCGCGCAGTTCGCGAGCGCCGCGTTCGGGCAGAGGCGGCACCTTGGCGCCTTTGCCGATGGCATCAGCCGCGCTCGCCAGTTCCGACAAGGGATTGACGATATTGCGAGTCATCACGAACAGCACCAGTGCCAGCGCCAGCGTGAGCGCGCCGAGTTCCGCAAAAATCTGTTTCGACAGCGGCGGTCCGGGTATCGGTGCATTGGTGCTAAACAACAGGCGCTCGCCGTCGGGCAGCGTGACGTCGATGTCGATCATACGGCCGCGGCCGAATCCGGATCGGCGTCCCAGGTCCGCGCGTGGTGCCATGTCGCGGTCAGGTGGCGAGCCTTCGGGCGAACCGGGTCCTTGATCCAGAATGCGGCGGTCCTCGATGACACGAATCGGTGCCTGATGGCGCGCCGCAGGCCGTGCGATCGACACGGTATAGTCATCACTGAGCTGATGACGCAGGCGCCGCACGAATGCTTGCTCGCTTTGTTCGAGCGCGCGTCCGAGCTGCGGGTGCAGGCCGCGCAGGGTGGTTTCGATTTCGATTGGATCAGTCTGATATTTTGCGATGGCCGCTTGCCGCGCGTTCTTGTCGAGAGACGCCAGCTGGTGGCTCGTTTCGGCGATGACGCTGGCGGCCCTCCAGGCGCTACTGGCCCACAGGGCCAGATCGCGTCGCTCGCGCACGATCAGCAGCACAATGACCAGCAGCGTGATGCCGACGACGCCGACGAGCGCCGCCAGCAGTCTCGCGAACAGCGACTGCGGCAGCCAATGACTCAGCCGGCTCATGATGCGGCGCTTTCCATTTCCACCGGTATGCCGATCAGATAGCCTTCTCCATACACCGTCTTGATGATCTGCGGGGAACGAGCGTCGTCGCCCAGCGTCTGTCGCAGCCGGCTGATGCGCACATCGATGCTGCGATCGAATGGATCGGCGTCGCGTCCGCGGATCATTTCCATCAGTTGCGTGCGCGACAGCACCCGTGTCGGATGACTCAGCAGAATCGACAGCAGCCGGAACTCCGCGCCGCTCAGCGATACCACAGTGCCGTTGTGGTGCGTCAGTTCGCGCGTCGTGGTATCCAGCCGCCATTCGCCGAAGCGATAACTACGCACTTCGGTGGTGAGCGGGTCGCGTGGTGCGTACACCGTGCGACGCAGCACGGCTTTGATCCGCACCAGCAGTTCGCGCGGATTGAAGGGTTTTGGCAGATAGTCATCGGCGCCCATTTCCATGCCGACGATGCGTTCGACGTCATCGCCCAGCGCGGTGAGCATGATGATGGGCACCTGCGACTCCTTGCGCAGCTCGCGACACAGCGTCAGACCATCCTCGCCCGGCAGCATCAGATCGAGCACGATCAGATCGACGTGCGTGTGCTTGAGCAGGCGCTTCATGGCCTTGCCTTCGCCGACGGCGCTGGCGCGATAGCCGTTCTTTTCCAGGTATTCGCTCAGCAGCGTGCGAATGTCGCGATCGTCATCGACGACCAGAATGTGTGCGGACTCGCCCATACATGAATGGTGCTTACTTAGCAGCGAGCGTCACAATTGCCGCTACCCATAGGGCCTTGGGGGGCCTGGGGCACGAGGCCTGGGCAGGAAACGGATCGGGGTACACGCTGGCACATTCGAGTCTCCTACCCGGGCCCCAGGCCCTTGCGTCAAGGTAGTCGGTTTGAGTCGAGTCGCGGGCAAACATTTCTAAATCAGCGCCGTTGGTCCATAACTGATTTATAGCAGAGGCCCGCCGGCCCGACATGCGGCAACGACTACATTTTCGGCGCCTGTGCCCGCGTCTTGTAACGAACTGTATCCCTGCCGCGAATGGATAAGAATTGGTTACTTTCGGCGCGGCGAAGTCTGCCCCGCACTGCGAGAGAACCGTTCCTGCTCGGATTCTTTACAGCCTCAACGCAGCCGCCTTGGCATCCAGCACTGCCCAGCGATCGAACTTTTCCGCCAGCTGGCGTTCGATCTCGGCAGCCTGCTCACCGTCGGTTTTCATCTGCGCAGCGCCTTGCCGATGGTAATCGGCGCCGCTCATTTTCTCGACCAGTGCCCGCTGTGCGGTCTCCAGTGCTTCGATCTGCAGTGGCAGTTGTTCCAGCTCGCGGGTCTCCTTGTAGCTCATTTTTGCCGCGGGCGCCTCGCGTGCGGGCGCGGCTTTGCTCTCCGACATGCTGCGAGTCGTCGCGGCGAGTGTTCGTGTCTTCCGGTAAGCAAGCCAATCGCTGTAACCGCCGACATATTCCTGCCAGCGACCTTGCCCTTCCGCAACCAACGTTTGCGTCACGACATTGTCGAGAAAGGCGCGATCGTGACTGACCAGCAACAGTGTGCCGGGATAGGTCTGCAGCGTCTGTTCCAGCAGTTCCAGCGAATCGATGTCCAGGTCGTTGGTGGGTTCATCCATCACCAGTACGTTCGCGGGGCGTGCAAACAAGCGGGCCAGCAGCAGTCGATTGCGCTCGCCGCCCGACAGCGCTTTCACGGGCGATTTCGCGCGCTGGGGCGGAAACAGGAAATCCGCCAGATACGTCATGACGTGCTTGCGCTCGTTGCCGATCTCGATCCAGTCCGACCCTGGGCTGATCGTTTCCATCACGGTTTTGTCCGGGTCGAGCTGTTCGCGCATCTGGTCGAAGTATGCCACCTGAACCTTGCTGCCGAGACGGATCATGCCGGCATCGGGTTCGAGCTGTCCCAGCAGCAGCTTGATCAGCGTGGACTTGCCGGCACCGTTGGCACCGATCAGGCCGAGCCGATCGCCGCGCTGTACGCGCAAGGACAGGTTGTCGACGACGTTGCGATCGCCGAATGACTTCGACACGCCTTCGAGTTCCGCGACCAGCTTGCCGGAGCGGCCGCCGGTGTCGATCATGAGCTTCACATCGCCGATTTGTTCGCGGCGCGCCGCGCGCTGTTCTCGCAAGGACTCCAGTCGGCGCACGCGTCCTTCGTTGCGTGTCCGGCGCGCTTCGACACCGCGACGGATCCACACTTCTTCCTGTGCCCAGAACTTGTCGAACTTGCGATTGACGATTTCCTCTGCGGCGAGCTCCTCGCCCTTGCGCGTTTCATACGCCTGGAAGTTTCCCGGGTAGGAACGCAGCAGGCCGCGATCCAGTTCGACGATGCGCGTGACGACGCGATCCAGGAACGAGCGATCGTGCGTGATCACCAGGGCGGTCGGACCTTTGATCAACAGATCTTCCAGTATCGTGATGCCGTCGATGTCGAGATGGTTCGTCGGTTCATCGAGCAGTAGCAGGTCCGGTTGCAGCGCCAATGCCAGCGCCAGTGCGGCGCGCTTGCGTTCGCCGCCGGATGTGGTCTGCGGCGAGCGCTCCGGTGCGACCGACAGGCGGTGCAGGAATTCGCCGAGTCGCGCCTCGATGCGCCAGCGGTCGCGTTCGTCATGCAGCGCTTCCAGCTGTCCGCGCTCGATCAGGCTTGCGTGGATGGTCTCTGCCGGCGGTAATTCCGGTTCCTGCTCGACCATCGCGATCCGTAGGCCGTCCTGCATCGCGAGTTCACCGTCATCCAGGGCGAGGGTGCGCGCGATCACCTTGAGCAGCGTCGATTTGCCTGTGCCATTGCGCCCGATCAGACCGATGCGCTCGCCGCTATCGACCGCCAGGCTGGCGCGATCCAGCAATGGGTGCAGTCCAAAGGCGAGTTCGGCGTGACGCAGATTCAATAGTGGCATGAGCGGCAGGTAACGAGGGAGCGGGTACGGCCGAGACATACTACGCACCATTCCTCGCCAGCGCGATGCCGGGCGCGACGCGGCAAGCAAGCACGATCTTCCCGCGAATCGCTGATGCTGCCGTCCGTGGGCTACACTATGCACCAATCATTCATGAGAAAGCGGATGGCTACCCATCGTTACCGGCCGGCAACTTCGGCAACCGCATTGTTTGCGGTTTTATCCAGTGGCCGCAACGCGCTTGTGAGCGGTGTGGCATGACGTCGGCGCTGGCTGCTTTCGCGCACCACGCGCTGGCGTTCCTGCTGGTCGCGGTGCTGCTGACCGAAATGGTGCTGCTGAAGCACGAACTCACCCTCCAGACGGCTCGTTCGATTCTGCGGATGGATGCCATTTACGGCATTTGCGCTGGCTGCTTGGTGATCGTCGGCCTGATACGAGTGTTTCATACGGAAAAGGGCTCCGCGTATTACTTCAGCAGCGGGCCTTTCATCGCCAAGATCGGCCTGTTCGTCATGGTCGGGTTGCTGTCGATTTATCCGACGAGCCAGTACCTGTCGTGGCGCAAGGCGTTGGCGGCGGGCACCGTACCGACACTCGATGCGCAGCGTGCCCGCCGCATGCGCATTGTGATTCATATCGAACTGACGCTGCTGTTCATCATGATGCTGTGCGCTGCCTTGATGGCGCGCGGCGTGGCCATGATCCGCTGATCGAAATCATTCCGATCGAGTGCGCGCCTGCCTGCGCTGCAGGTGGCAACCTCGCTCCCACCACGTGTCTGCACCGCCCACTTCTGCAATGACCACTTCTGCACCGACCACTGTACAGGCCGCGCCGCATGTTTCGTTTGCGGCGCTTCGGCACCGCGGCTACCGGGGATTCTTTTTCAGTTCTGCCGGCGCGATGATGGCCGACAGCATTGAGCACGTCATCAGCTACTGGGTGATGTTTGAAAAATTCCATTCGCACGAACTTGGCGGCTTTGCCGTCGTGTCGCACTGGCTGCCATCGCTGCTGTTTGCCTTCTATGCGGGAGCGCTCGCCGATCGCTTCGATCCGCGCCGGCTGATCCAGCTGGGCATGGTGCTGTTCATGGGCGTGTCGATCGCCTGGGGCATCCTGTTCATGACCGATACGTTGCAGGTCTGGCACTGCATGGTGTTGCTGACGGTTCACGGCATTGCCGGAGTGCTGTGGAATCCTCCGTCCCAAGTGCTGCTGCACGACATCGTGTCTGCGGATCAGTTGCAAAGCGCAGTGCGCCTCAATGCCACCGGGCGCTATCTCGGTTTGCTGGCGGGCCCTGCGGTAGGTGCGGCGATTCTATTACTGCTCGGTCCGGCCCACGGCATCCTGTTCAACGCACTGTTGTATCTGCCGACCATTCTGTGGCTATGGAAGGCGCCGTATGGGCCACGCTATCGCCAGGGCAAACCGGTGCCGGCGCGGGCGGTCAAGGGCCTGCAGGATATCTTCTCGACGATCCGCGAAATATCGGGTAACCGCACCATCGTTTCCATGGTGTTGCTGGCCGGCGGCGTGTCGCTGTTTGTCGGCAATGCCTACCAGGCCCAGATGCCGGGATTTGCGCAGGATCTGGGGCATAGGGACGCCGATTTTTCCTACAGCATGCTGCTGCTGGCCGATGCCGCCGGGGCGCTGACTGCCGGTTTCATCCTGGAAAGTCGCGGTTTGCTGATGCCGAGTACGCGTACTGCGCTGGTCCTCGCGATGCTGTGGTGCTGTTCGCTGGTCGGGTTTGCGCTGTCGCAGTGGTATGTGGTCTCTTTGGCGTTGCTGTTCGTAGCGGGATTCGTTGAACTTTCCTGCAATTCCATGACGCAGACGCTGGTGCAGTTGGCGGCGCCGGCAGCAATCCGTGGCCGCGTGATCGGCGTATTCTCCATGGCAGCGCTGGGATTGCGCACCTTCAGCGGCGTGACCATCGGCGTCATCGGCGGGCTGATCGGCATTCACTGGTCGCTGGCGCTGAGCGCTACTGCCCTGTTGGCGGTGGTACTGGCGTTGCTGGCTTTCGCCTCGCGCAAGCCGACTGCGTCGTGAATTTTGGTGCTATCGTGACCATTCACAACTACAGGATGCTGTCATGGGCAAGGCGATAATTCGTGGCCTGGCGCTTGCGATGTGGGGCTTGCTGACTGCGCCGTTCGTAAGCGCCGCCGACACCGGTTTCTATGTCGGAGTCTTGTACGGCACCGCCGAGAAGGATGAGGATCGGACGGGTTTTCTGGGTTTCGCCGATTCGATTTACGGCGCGCTGGATTACGCCCCTGCCACATTCAACAGCACTACTTTCGATAATAAAAGCAACGGCTATGGATTTTTCGGAGGCTATCGCCTGTTCCAGCACCTCGCCGTGGAGGGCGGATACATGATGCTGGGCTCGGTCAAATTTCGCGAGCGCAGCACGGGTACGGTGATCGGCCAGACCTCGAGCGGATCGCGCAGCTTTGCGACCGATGCCGCACTCAATCTGGACAGCGAAATAGGCGGCATGACCCTGTCGGCACTAGGCATTCTGCCGCTCACCTACAACGCCGAGGTCTATGGGCGTGCGGGAGCGATGTTCTCCACGCACAAGCTGAAGATTTTTTACGCGGATACCCTCGGCCGGGTCACTGACGAGCCATCCGAATCCGACGTCGATGTGCTGGCCGGCATTGGCGCCTCCTACACGCTGGCCGAAGTCTATGAACTGCGTGCGGAATACATTCGAGTCTTCGACGCCGGCGATGCAAAAAACGGCGAGGCCGATGTGGACCTGATCACGATCGGCATCACCGTTCGCTTCTGAGCGCTACCGGTAAGGGGCGATGCGCTGCCTGTACTATTCATTCATTGGTCCAGTGCATCGGCGCGGACTTGATTGGATGGGTATTTTCCGGACCGCCGTGAATACGTCCCTGTAGGCTTCGAAAAAAACATCCTGTTTTTTACGTTCCGGAAAATACCCATCCAATCAAGTCCGCGCCAGCCACTGACGTCATTCGTTCCATGGTTACTAGGGGAACGTTTCGGCGGGTGATCCGTTGATGAACTTTCCCTCGACATCAAAGCGGACACATGACAGACAAGACCATTCGCGTGCGCGAAGGCCAGCCGCACCCCCGTGGTGCGAGTTGGGACGGCAAGGGTGTCAACTTCTCGCTGTTCTCCTCGTTCGCCAGCCGCGTGGATCTGTGTCTGTTCGATGCTGCGGGCGAGACGGAGCTGCAACGCATCGAGCTGCCGGAATACACCGACGAAATCTGGCACGGTTACATTACGGGGATCGGGCCGGGACAGGTCTATGGCTACCGTGTGCATGGCCCCTACGAGCCTGAGCAGGGCCACCGCTTCAATCCCAACAAACTGCTGCTCGATCCGTATGCCCGGGAGTATGTCGGACAACTGAAGTGGGATCACGCGTGCTTCGGCTACACCATCGGCGCGGAAGGCGACGATCTCACGTTTGACGAACGCGACAGCGCACCCTTCGTGCCCAAGTGCGTCGTCGTGGATGCCGACTTCGACTGGAAGCAGAACGTGAAGCCATTGGTGCCGTGGGATCGCACCATCATCTATGAAACCCACGTGCGTGGATTTACCAAGCTGCATCCGGCAGTGGCCAAGTCCCGACGCGGTACCTTTGAGGGGTTGTCGACACCGGAAGTCGTCGAGTATGTGAAGTCGCTGGGGGTCACCTCGGTTGAGCTACTGCCGATTCACATGTTCATCAATGACAGTCACCTGCTGGAGCGGGGCCTGACCAACTACTGGGGCTACAACTCGATCGGCTTTTTTGCTGCCGATCCACGCTATTTTGCGGACCCGATGCGTGGTGTGCAGGAGTTCAAGGAAATGGTGGCGCGGTTTCACGACGCCGGTCTGGAAGTGATTCTCGACGTGGTTTACAACCACACCGCCGAAGGCAACGAGCGGGGACCGACGCTGAGCTTCAAAGGCATCGACAATTACTCCTACTACCGGCTGATACCTGAGCAGAAGCGGTATTACATCAACGATACCGGTACGGGTAACACGCTGGACCTGAACCATCCGCGCGTGATCCAGATGGTGACCGACAGCCTGCGCTACTGGGTGCAGGAAATGCATGTCGATGGTTTCCGCTTCGATCTGGGCACGATTCTGGCGCGCGAACCCAACGGCTTTCACACGCGCAGCGGCTTTCTCAAGGCCTGCTCGCAGGACCCTGTCCTGAGCGCCGTGAAACTGATTGCAGAGCCATGGGATTGCGGCCCGGGCGGCTACCAGGTCGGCGAGTTTCCGCCGGGGTGGGCGGAGTGGAACGACAAGTATCGCAACACGGTGCGTGATTACTGGCGAGGCGAAGCGTCTGCCGCAGCGATCGCGCCTCGCCTGTGCGGCTCGGCGGATATTTTCGATCGCCTGGGGCGTAAACCGTACGCCAGCATCAACTTCATCACCGCGCACGACGGCTTCACGCTGAACGATCTGGTGACCTACAACGAGCGACACAACGAGGCGAACGGCGAGCACAACAACGACGGCACCTCGGACAATCGCGCTTGGAATTGCGGCGCCGAGGGCCCGACCGACGATCCTGATATCAAGGCGTTGCGGCTGCGACAAATGCGCAACATGCTCGCGACGCTATTGCTCTCGCAAGGCACCCCGATGCTGCTGGCCGGCGATGAATTCGCGCGCACGCAGCGCGGCAACAACAACGCGTACTGTCAGGACAACGACATCAGCTGGGTCAACTGGGATATCGCGGCCGCCGGGCTGGCGCAAATCCGTTTCGTGCAAAAACTGATCGCGCTGCGTCGCCGCTATCCGATCCTGCGGCGCAGCCGGTTTCTATCCGGTGAATTGAACGAACAGATCGGCATCAAGGAAATTACCTGGGTTAACGCCAGCGGCGTGGAAATGCAGCAG
>JAIBJL010000603.1 GCA_020029545.1 Gammaproteobacteria bacterium | reverse complement strand
CGCTACAGCGCGAGTGGCAGGATGCCCGAGTCGCTGTTTCATACTAGCGATCACGCGGTTGTCCTTAGCGGGGCCGACGCAATGGAAGCGGCGTGGACTTCCTGTCGATAGAACCAGCGCTTGATTACCTCGGTTGCAAGCACATACGTCGCGGTGATGGCCAGGAGCGTGACCATCACTGTGAGCGGGATCGGCACGAACCCGAGCAATGCTGCGATGGGCAGGAACGGAATCAGTAGCGCGATCAAGGCGAGCACGACCGTCGACACCAGCAACATGCGGCCCGGGCGGCTGCGAAAGAAGGGACGACGCGTTCGCACCACCAGCGCTACCACCAGTTCGGTGAGCAGCGACTCCATGAACCAGGCGGTGCGGAATGTCTCGACCGACGCATTGAAGATCCATAGCAGCGCCGCGAAGGTAAGCAGGTCGAAGATCGAGCTGAGCAGCCCGAAGCTCACCATGAACCGGCCAATGAAGCGCGTATCCCAGCGATGCGGCTTGTCGACGAGTTCGGCATCGACACTGTCGCCCGCAAGACCGATGGCTGGAATGTCGGAGAGAAAGTTATTGAGCAGGATCTGCGCCGCCGTCAACGGCAGAAACGGAAGGAACAGCGACGCGCCGGCCATGCTGACCATGTTCCCGAGATTCGCGCTCGTGGTGGTCAGTATGTACTTCAACGTGTTCGCGAATGTGCGGCGTCCTTCGGCGATGCCGTCGCGCAGCACACTGAGATCCTTCTGCAGGAGTACGAAGTCAGCCGCTTCGCGCGCGACATCCACGGCTGCTTCGACAGACAGGCTGGTATCCGCTGCGTGCATCGCCGGCGCATCGTTGACTCCGTCGCCAAGGAATCCCACCACGTGCCCCATTTTTTTGAGCGCCAGGATGATGCGTTCCTTCTGGTTGGGGTCCACTTCGACGAACAGGTCGGTGCGCTCCGCTTTCCGCCATAACGCTTCGTCGGCGAGTTCATCCAGTTCGCCGCCGCTCAAGACGCGCTCGTGCGGCATTCCCACCAGAGAGGCGACATGCTGTGCCACCAGCCGTGTATCGCCGGTAATCAACTTCACGCAGACGCCCAGCTTCGCGAGATCGGCTATGGCTTGCGCAGCACCCTCCTTCGGGCGATCCAGGAACGTGACGAATCCCTCGAACACCAGGCCTCGCTCGTCATCGCGCGAATAGCCGCTTTGCAAACCGAGCTTGCGTGACGCGACGGCCAGCACCCGGATACCTCGGCTGCTCCAATCGCGGTGCAACTGTCTGAGTCGAACGCGACCGGCATCCTCCAGCTCGACGCCGGCGGGAAGCATGGTGCACGCATCCAACACGTGCTCGAAGGCGCCCTTGGTGATGAGCGCAACCCCGTCATCGCGCTGGATCACGACGCTCACGCGCTTGCGTACGAAGTCGAACGGAATCTCCGCCAGCTTGCGCACCGATTGCAGGTCGGGCGTTCGGCCCGCCAGGATGGCATCGTCGAGCGCGCTCGCGAGGCCCGTCTCGAGCGCTGCGTTGATAGCCGCGAGTTCGATCACTGACGCACTCTCCGCTCCCCTCGCGTCGTAGCCTCCTGTCAATTTCACGACGCCTTCGGTGAGCGTGCCGGTCTTGTCGGTGCACAGCACATCCATGCTGCCGAGATTTTCGATGGCACTCAATCGACGCACCAGCACCCCGCGCCGTGCCAGCATTTCTGCACCCCGTGCCAGATTGACGCTCAGGATAGCGGGCAGAAGTTCCGGACTGAGGCCGACGGCGAGCGCAACTGCGAACAACAGCGTCTCGACGATCGGCCCGCCGCGCAACGCATGCACGGTAAACACGAGAAAGAGCATCACGAGCATCGTGCCCGTCAACAGATACCCGAAGCGGCTGAGGCCGCGATCGAATTCCGTCTGTGGCGCGCTGCGGGTCAATCGCGCCGCGATTCCGCCGAATTGCGTAGCGCTGCCGGTGTTTACGACCACGCAACGGCTGGTTCCGCTGCGGACACTGGTTCCGAGGAAGACGCAGTTCAGCCTCGCAGTGAGCAAGGCCGCTGGCGGGACCGCGCCTGCCCGCTTGGCGACGGGAAAACTCTCTCCAGTAAGCACCGATTCACCGACGTAGCAATCCGCGGACTCGAGAATCACCGCGTCCGCAGGCACCAGACTGCCCGCTGCCAGCAGTACTACATCGCCCGGCACGACCTCTTCGACGGGCAACTGCTGTTCGACGCCATCGCGAAGTACTCGCGTACGCGCGTGAATGCGTTGCTTCAGAGCGGCTGCAGCCGCGTTCGCGCGATACTCCCGCTGATAGCCGATGCCGACGCTGGCACCGATGATCGTGACGACGATCGCCGCATTCGTCAGTTCGCCGACCGCAGCGGCAATCGCCGCCGCAATGATGAGAAGCAGCAGGACGGGACTGGCGAGTTGACGCCAAAGCACCCGCAGGCGCGACAGCGATTGCTCGTCGTGCAGGCGGTTGCGACCGTAGCGTCGCTGCCGTCGAGCCGCTTCGGCGGATGTCAGGCCCGCAGGCGAGGTGTCGAGTTGTCG
>JAIBJL010000271.1 GCA_020029545.1 Gammaproteobacteria bacterium | reverse complement strand
TACCTGTTCAATTTCAGCTTTCGCCTCAAGATGCTGCTGATCCTGCTGGCCGGTCTGAATGCGCTGTGGTTCCGTCTGGGCGTGTTCCTGGACCTTGACGCCTGGGGACCCGGCATTGAAGCCTCGCGACTCGCCAAGGTCATCTCCGCCGCGTCCATCCTGCTGTGGATCGCGGTCATCACGGCGGGGCGTTATATCGGCTTCACCTGATTCTTTCAGGATCGGGCTGGACCCGGGAGCCGCGCGGCTTTGCGAGGAGATATTCGGCCCGGTCGCGCCGATGGCCACGTTCGAAGCATGCCTGGTTTTGGCTGCGCCTCAGATCGATTTAGAATCCATCGGAGCACGCAAGCCATAGCAAGAAAAGGGAAGCGTGGTCATTCACTCGACGACTACCACGCGCTATACGCGCACGGCGATCACTCTTCAATCGCCGGGGCTCTCAAGCACCAGCTCATAGATAAGCACCCGGAATTTGCCCGCGTGGACATCGGCAAACAGCAGAGCGAAGAGCGCGCCGCCTACACTCGCAGAAGCGGGCAGCTGGGTGGCGCACCGCCCCCCGAACTGCGCTCGGTCGAGCGTGGCCTCACTGAGATCTTCCAAATACACGCTCGTTGCGGTTCGCTCCGATACGACGATTACATGCCGAGGAATAGCAGCAGCGTATCGTTATACATCAGCATGCGGCCGAAGAAGATCACCAGGACCCAGAACATCAGCGACAGGGCTGCTGCGACCTTGGCCCCCACCGGAGCATCACCCTCGGCAGGAGTTGCAGCTGCCCTGGCGTGCAGACCACTGTAGTAGAAGACCATTAGGTTGATCAGTGCCAGCAGGAGGGTTCCCATCTTGAGCTGGAACGACAGATTGGAGAGATACTCGATGGGACCGCCGTCAGGGTAGCCGGCAACGAAAATGAACCCGGTGATGAAGTTGACGGCGAATGCTGCGATGCCAATGGGCACAAATCGATCAAGAGCCTTGACGGGAATGCCCTTGAAAAGACCGAGGATACGCAGATCGAGCAGGCCAATCAGGCCGACCAGCAACGACATGCCTACGTAATGGAACATTTCGCAGATCGGCCACACCCAAGCGTATGTGTTGACAAAGTTGCCTATTACATGAACTGACAACAATTGACTCAGTTGTTCCAGCATAAAGTCTTCTCTGCTAACCGCCGCTCAGATTCCGAAGTACTCGGCCACAAGTCCTGGATAGCCGGTCAGACGACCGGCGATCAGCGCAAAGTACCAACAGACCAGCAGGGCATAGGCCAACTGACGGCCACCCGCAGGAACCGCTCCGCGTTCGATGCTGCTCCTATCACCGAATACCCGCTTCCTGACTATCAACAGCAAGGTCATGCCGAGAGCAATGCCGCTCAACTTTCCCCAGAAGGCCGGCATGGCGTTCATCTTTTTGATTTCGGTGATGTAGAGCAGCACGCCGGAGATGGCGTTGAGCCAGAAACCGAAGAAAGTCACCGGAAAGACCTTGCGCATGGCCGCTAGCGGTATTTCCTTTGGGAAGCCAAGCAGACGCAAAGCTATAGCTGTCGCCGTGCCCACCACGATGGCCAAACCAACGGCATGAGCCGCCAGGATCAGGGTGTAACCAAAGATCGAGGGCGACTCTCTGATCCAGGTGGACAGCGCTGAATTTTCGATTGCTTCTAACATCCCAGGCACATCCTCGTCGCAGACCCAGCAGTGTTTCATGCGCGTGCCTCGCGATGCAAGCGCTGCAGCTTCGAAAGCAAGACCCGCAGTGCTCGCGACTACACCGTGACTACCTTGCCGAGCCGCATTGATCGCTAAATCGTATCGCTTTGGGGCTCGGTATGTTTGGGCAGTGCCAAGAAGGCGACAATCGCCGCAACAAAGATAATACCTGCCGCGACCAGCGCCGCGATCGACAGCGCGTCCATCCATGCGGTCTTTGCAGACTCTGCAAGTGCAGCTGCTTGCGGGCCCAGCGACTTGGCCACGTGCAGCGCTGTCGCCAGCGAGCCCTCCAGCGCCGTCTTGACAGGTCCTGTGAACTGGTCCGCTACGTCGGCTATCTTGTGTGCGTATACCGCGCTCAGGATCGCACCCAGCACCGCAATGCCCAACGCGCCGCCAAGCTCGCGCGTCGTATCGTTCATCGCCGAACCCATACCTGAGCGGTTGCGCGGCACAGAGGCCATCAGAATGTTGGTGCCCGGCGTCATCGCGGCACAAATGCCGCTCATCATGACCATCATGACACCGATAAAATGCCAATAGGTCATGCTGGACGTCCAAGTCGACATGATCACAAATGCGATCGAGACGAGTAACAGCCCGGCGGACATCGTAATCCGAGCCCCAACCTTCTTCACGATACTTGGAATCATCGGTGCCAATAGCACCATCGGAATCATCAGCGGAATCATCGACAGCGACGCCTGGAACGGCGACATGCCGAGAATGAGCATTTGCAGCTGGCTCATGGAGAAAAAGACACCGATCATCGCCAGGAATGTCAGCGTGATCGTAAGGCTCGATATGGAAAAAGCCCTGTTTTTGAGCAGCTCCATATCGAGGAGCGGCGATTCGGCCTTTCGCTCCCACCACACGAACGCAACCAGAGCGCCCAGACCGCCGAGCAGACCGAGCAGGACGTACCCGTTCGTCACGCCGCTTGAAGGTGCCTCGGTGAGGCCATAGACGACCCCAAAGATACCCATGGTACTCAGGACACCTCCGAGCCAATCAACCGGTTGGTTTTGCTCGTCGCGCGACTCGTCGAGCACGAGCTGATTCATGACGAGGCCTACGCAGGCAATAGCGACGCTCATGTAGAAGAGCGAGCGCCATGAAAAGTGCTCCAGCAGCAAGCCGCTCGCAAGATTGCCGAACATCATGCCGGCGCCGCCAATGCCGCTCCATATCGCAATGGCCCGCGCTCGCTCGTTCCTGGGGAAAACCGTATTGATGATCGACAGCGTGGTCGGCATGACCAGCGCGCCGCCGAAGCCCATGATCGCGCGGGCGGCAATCAGTTCCGCGCCGGTCTTGGCAAAGGTTCCGGCGTACAGAGCGCTCACCGCAAAGATGACCGAACCGGCCTGCAAGGCGAGTTTCCTGCCATATCTGTCGCCAAACGCGCCAGCAAGAAACAACAGGCTGGCAAATAACAAAACGTAGATATTGACCACCCAAGTCATCACCAGTTGGCTGATACCCAGGTCGACGGACATCAGCGGCAAGGCCAGATTGATGCTGCTGTTTGCGTGCATGACTCCGAGCAGTGCCACGCACATCGCCACCAAGATGACCCAGCGGCGCTTATAGACGGTCGGCGGTATGCCATCGAGATCGTCTTCCGTTAGTACCTTCACTATGTGACCTTTTTCTAGCTGCGCGGAAATGACTGTAACAATGAACTTGATTGCGACGTACCGGTGTGACCAGGAGCGCCAATTGGAGAGATTCTACGGAAGACATCGGCCGCGACGTCGCTCGTTGCCGGGAATGCCGAACCGTTCGCAAGCGACCCACCTGAGCGTCGCTCACGCCACCCCCCCGCTCGGTATCACGCTATTGGGTAACAGGCGACGGATCTCCGACAGCCAACGACGATCGGTTCGCGACCTCAGACTGACCGGCACCTCGTTATGCAACGGTCAGCACTGTCCTGACCGACGCGTCGACCCCGCTTCGCTTCACATAGACGATCCCCTTTTCATTCCCAGCCACCTGTTTCACCGCGTCGGCTGAAGTCCCCGTCTCTTTATGTTGGCGGTGTCTTTCCTGTGAACGCGGTGGCGAGAGGAGTGCGCCGGAGCGCCCCCCCCCCCGCGGCAACGCACAGTTGGCCCGACTCATACCAGCGGGTGAACGGGGGGCACCCCGGGCCGCAGTTCTGAGATCTGCATGCGGCGATGCCCGATGCATCGTACTACTTCTCTTGTGCGGATCGTTGACGGTGCAAACGGGGCGCACAGTGCCTGCGCCATATCCTTTCGCAGCACATGCATCACCTGATCTGCGTGCCCCATCAACCGAGGCACGCTTGCGTGCTTTTGCACACCCATGCAGTATCATATGTTGCGAATCCAATGGGATTCCGCATCGCTTTAGAAAAAGCAACACATGAGGTGCCCATGGCTAGCCGAACGAAGAACAACGACAGGAAGGAGCAGTCGGGAGAGGATCTCATCGCAGCCATCCGCCAGGACTATGGTCCCATCGACGTAGAGGAGATGTTCTCGAGATATCGGAAGATGTACCGGAGCGAGAATGTACCCATCGAACGCATTGCGGCGTTCACCGCACAGCCCGCGGATACATTGCTGGAGACGCTCTATCGCAAGATGCCAGCGGAGAACAAATATCACGGCGCCACCAACGTGAACGTGAATATAGTGCGCAGGCGCGCCCGCGAACTCGCTCAGGATCAGCATAAGTTCCAGCCGATTCATATGGTGCGCGACAAGAAGGGCATAGCGCACTTGCTCAATGGCCGACACACTGCTGTGGCACTCGTACTGTTGAACGCAGAGTCTCTGCCGCTCGTCGAATACCCATCGACCGATGAACAAGAACGCTTTCGGGTCGTGATCTCCGCTAATGAAACACGCCATGTGGGACGCTACGAACGTGTCCAGCACGCTGTGTGGCAGGTCACTGGCGGCAAATCTTACGAAGCGGAGCGCCTGTTCGAGGAGATGGTTCAGACCCCCGCGGACAAGCCCACATTTGCGGCACACCTGCTCATCGAATTGGGAGATCCCAAGATGCGCGCCAAATTTGGCGGCGACCAGAAAGTGCCCGACGCGATCAATCCGCCCGGCCTGATGTCCTACTTAAGAACTGCACTCGGCACCGAACTCGTTGACGAGAATGGCAAGCGCATCAGCTATCGAGCGTTCAAGTCGAGCTTGCGACGAGCCGTACAGTTTCTGGACCAGTATTACGGCTCGCTGAGCGTCAGCGATCGATTCCAACCTGGCCAACAAGTGGGGCCATTGGTTCTGCAGTCCGTCGGGCGATTCGTGCATACCCTGGAAGAGGCTGGCGATGAACCTGCACAGTATGCAGAGTTGATCGCCGACTATGTGCTCAAACACACTTCTGAAATCGTTTTGGAGAATGCGACCACCATCGCCGCACGCCTCAAGGGTGTCGTGCAGCGGGCCAAGGGACGACGAGAATAAAACACAATCGTTGCGCAAATGGCATTCGCGCTCGATGCGGCCGACGGTAGCGACAGCTATCTACGTAATCGCTGTCTCCCGCACATGACTATTCCGTGCGAGCCGAATGGAACTATGAGGATTTGATCTGGTACATGGCCGGATCTGAGTTGCTGTCACTCGATCCGACGCTTGCAAGGGGTCTGCGGCTCGCTCGCATCGAACGGCATGCACCGCAGTTCAGAGAGAATTCTGTCGCGCAACTTGCACGTGCGCAAAACCGCTAAAGGTTCCCCCTTCCCGAAGAGAAGGGGGGAACCGTCGGGCACTTAGATCCCTATGCGTCCGTCAATACTTGTACTCGAGCTGCAGTCCATAGGTTCGCGGCCGTATGACCGTGGCTGAGTTGAACGCGACACCGGCAATCGCGTTCTGGTTGAACGCATCCGGCATGATTCCTTCCTGGTTCGTCACATTGTCCACGTACAGCAGGGCGGTCCAGCTCTTCTTGGGCGCTTCGACTGCAAAACCCACCCGTACCAGTGTCATGGAATCCGCCATGGCCCGCCTGTAACCCCCGGGGACGATCGTGGGAGCAGGCTGGAGCACGAGGTTGAGGATAGGCCCTGTGCTGGCGATCTGCTCGGAAGTGTAATTGCCGCTCAGCGACAGCCGGCCGCCATAGCCCCCGCTGCCCAGCGGCATGGTGTAGTTAACGGACGCTCCCACCGTGGTTTCCGGTGAGTTCGCCAGGCGACTGCCCTTCGGGAACAGGACGAATGGACCTTGCAACACGGCTTCGTCGTATGAGAGGTCGTTCCATCCGGCATTGAGCCCCAGGATCAAGGATTCCAGCGGCGCATACATCACGGCAAAATCAACACCTACTCCACTCGCCGACTTGCCGTTCCCGTAAGCGGGAATTTGCTGCCCATTGATCGGCACCGGTGTGTCTTGCTGGATATCCTGCCAATCGATGTAATAAACCGCCGATTCGAAGCTCAGCCGGCCGTCGAGCGCGCTCGCCTTGCCGCCGATTTCGTAGTTCGTGAGGGTATCAGGATCCGCCGGCTCGAAGCCCCCTGCCGTGATCTGGGGATTCTGAACCAGCCCGCTGCGAAATCCCTTCGAATAGCTGGTGTAGACCGTAGCATCCGTGCTTGGATGCCAGGTCAGCACGACCCGGGGTGTTGTCTTCGTGAAGGTTCTCTCGATCGACACCAACCCGTCGGGAGGGAGAGGGATGCCAACGTCTTCGCGCGAATCTTCCCATTCCCGTACTTTATCCCTGAAGTAGCGCGCGCCGCCTGTCAGCTCGAAACGACCGTCGGCGAACAAAAGGGTGAGCTCGCCGAAGACGGCGCTGGACTTGGATTCGACATGATAAACCTCGTTGATATCCGACGAATTTGCCGGAAAGGGTTGCTGCAATTCGCCGGTATCGTCCTGCGCATCACGATACATGGCGCCCAACGTCCAGCGCCATGGATGATCGCCTACCGAGTTCAGCACAATTTCCTGCGTGAATACGTCACTGCTGCTGGGGTTCGAGATGAGGGTGTTCGGCGCAATGCCCGGGAGCCCGGTACCGTCGAAGCTGGCATCGAGTGTGTAATCGATATAGCTCGACATGCTCTTGATCGTCACGACACTGGTGTCGTAACCCAGATCGAGGCCGAAGTTATCGAAGTCGATCGTGCTGGATTCCTT
>JAIBJL010000602.1 GCA_020029545.1 Gammaproteobacteria bacterium | reverse complement strand
GCTGCTCTATGTCGTCGGACGCAGCCAAGACATCATCCTGCTTGATGTTGGATCGCAGATACCTGTTCTTGCCGGCGCTCTCCTGATTACGCGTGGTTGGGGCGCGATCAGGCAGGCATGGTTTCCCCTGCTGTTTCTCGTGTTCATGGTTCCCTTACCGGGGCCGCTTGTCGATGCGGCGACTGGACCGCTGAAACGGCACGTCTCTGAGATTGCTGAGTCGATCCTGTATCTGGTCGGCTACCCCATCGGGCGGAGTGGCGTGGTGCTGACCATTGGGCAATACCAGTTGTTGGTTGCGGATGCTTGCTCCGGACTGAATTCGATGTTCAGCCTGTCGGCGCTGGGACTGCTGTACCTATACATGATGGGATACAGGAACCCGCTTCGCATCGGTTCGATCATTTCATCGATATTGCCGATAGCGTTCGCGGCGAACGTGATTCGGGTAATCGTCCTCGTCTTGATTACCTACCACTTTGGCGACGAGGCAGGGCAGGGGTTCGCACACGGATTCGCGGGCATGATTCTGTTTGTCGTGGCGCTGATGCTTCTCTTTGCGATGGATGCCGTGCTCGGCAAATTTATGCCTGAGAAGAGGCCGTCATGACCCACGCCCCACGTGTTGCGGCGTGGCGGTCGATGATCGTTTCGGTGGTCATGTGTTTTGCTGCGGTTCTCGCCGTAGCGGCGCGACCGACGCAACTGATCAAGGAAGACTCGCAACTTCATCTCGAGCAAATGGTGCCGAAGTCGTTCGGTGATTGGCGAATAGATGAGTCGATCGTGCCGATTGCTCCCCCGCCCGAGCTAAAGGCCGTTCTGGACAAGACCTACGACCAGACCTTGTCGCGCACCTACATCAACTCTCAGGGGCAGCGGATCATGTTGTCGATCGCCTATGGTGGGAAGCATGATGAAGGTATGCAGACGCATCGCCCTGAAGTCTGCTATCCAGCTCAGGGCTTTCAGGTTTTCAAGGAGGCCGCCGGGGAGCTGCTCACGCGATATGGCACGCTGCCAATCAAGCGCCTGGTGGCCACGCAGGGTCCGCGCAACGAGCCAATTACCTATTGGGTCGTGGTCGGTGATCAGCAGACCCGATTTGGACTCGCCATGAAACTCGCCCAAGTGAAGTACGGCTTAACCGGCAAGATCCCCGATGGCATGTTGGTTCGAGTATCCTCCATCGACCGCAACGACGAGCAAGCGTACCAGCTGCAGGAGGCTTTCGTCGGCAGCATGCTTGCGACGCTTTCAGACAAGGATCGCGCCCATATCGCCGGCCGCTTCGGCGCCTGATCCTTCCTCGATTCTTGCTACAGGGAACTGTTCAAAGTGAAAAACAAGGTTGCCCTCATCACCGGCGTAACGGGCCAGGACGGCTCGTACCTGGCTGAATTTCTGCTGGAGAAAGGCTACGAGGTGCACGGCATCAAGCGCCGGGCCTCGAGCTTCAACACCGACCGCATCGACCACATCTACGCCGACCCGCACGAAAGCGGGCGCCGCTTCATCCTGCACTACGGCGATCTCACCGACTCCACCAACCTGATCCGCATCATCCAGCAGGTGCAACCGGACGAAATCTACAACCTCGCCGCGCAAAGCCACGTCGCGGTCTCGTTCGAAGAACCCGAATACACCGCCAACGCCGACGGCGTAGGCACGCTGCGCATCCTCGAAGCCATCCGCATCCTCGGCCTCGCAGGCAAGACCCGCTTCTACCAAGCCTCCACCTCCGAGCTCTACGGCCTGGTGCAGGAAATCCCGCAGAAGGAAACCACCCCCTTCTACCCGCGCAGCCCCTACGCCGTAGCCAAGCTCTACGCCTACTGGATCACCGTCAACTACCGCGAAGCCTACGGCCTATACGCCTGCAACGGCATCCTGTTCAACCACGAATCGCCGCGCCGGGGCGAAACCTTCGTCACGCGCAAGATCACCCGCGCGCTCGCGCGCATCAAGCTCGGCCTGCAAGACTGTCTGTACCTGGGCAACCTCAACGCGCTGCGCGACTGGGGCCACGCCAAGGACTACGTCGAAATGCAATGGCTGATGCTGCAACAGGACACGGCCGAAGACTTCGTCATCGCCACCGGCATCCAGTACAGCGTGCGCCAGTTCGTGGAAACGGCCGCGGCCGAACTGGGCATCGCGCTGCGCTTTGCCGGCGAGGGCGTGGAAGAAGTCGGCACCGACCAGACCGGCAAGCCGATCGTGCGGGTCGACCCGCGCTACTTCCGGCCCACCGAAGTCGAGACGCTGCTCGGTGACCCGACCAAGGCGCACGCCCAGCTTGGCTGGAAACCGCGTATCAGCTTCGAGCAACTGGTGCAGGAGATGGTGCGCGAGGACCTGAAGATCGCCGAGCGCGATGCGCTGATCCAGCGCCATGGCTATCGGCCCATGGCGTACAACGAATAGAGATTGAGCCGACGCTGCAAGTGCCGGTCGGCTCGTGAAGCCATGAGAATCCTTTCGGAGACTTGCGTCGTCGCGCAAGATATCCGTCCCGTTTGTCACATGGTCGAATCCTTGGGGACTGCTGCTC
>JAIBJL010000270.1 GCA_020029545.1 Gammaproteobacteria bacterium | reverse complement strand
GGATGTGCCCGCCGCCGCAGGCGGCGAGCGATGCGGGAAAAGTCGCGCCTTTTCCCGTCATCGCCACAGCGCGAGTGGCAGGATGCCCGAGTCGCTGTTACATACTAGACGCCCATGACAGTCCGGCTGCGGATTTCCACTACCGTATGTCCCAGTCAGCGCCGCAACGACATGCTAACGTTCACATTCCTTTTTTGCGACAGGACTCGAACAGCGGCGAATGCCGATTTGCGGATCTGTGGACTCAACCTGTGACCGAGACATCTGCCACATCCGTCGAAGACCGTGCAACCCCCGGCGCACGCTTGCTCATCGTCGATGACGAATCCGGGCAGATGCGAGCTCTCAGCGATACCCTGCGTTCACACGGTTTCGTCGCAAAAGGGTTTACCTCGCCGCATGCAGCTCTCGCACATCTGCAGCATGAACGCTTCGATCTGGTCCTTACCGATCTCACCATGCCGGAAATGGACGGCATCGAATTCCTGACCGCAGCCCGTGCTACGGATCGCGATCTGGTCGGCATCGTCATGACGGGGCACGGCAGCATCGACACGGCGGTCGCCGCGATGAAGGCTGGCGCGCTCGATTACATCCTCAAGCCGTTCACGCTGCGAACCATGCTGCCGGTCATCGATCGCGCACTGACCGTACGCAGCCTGCGTGCCGAGAATCTGCAGCTGCGCCAGGCCGAAGAAACCATTCGGCGCATGAACGAGAACCTGGAGCGCTGCGTTGCCGAGCGCACCCGCCAACTCACCGACGCCAACAGCGAGCTCGAAGCGTTCTCGCATTCCGTATCGCACGATTTGCGCGCACCGCTGCGGGCACTGGATGGCTTTGCAACACTATTACAAGAGGAATTCGGCACGGCATTGGCTGCGCGCGGTCGCGATTATCTGAACCACATCACCGACGCCAGCCGGCAGATGCGCGGGCTGATCGAAGATCTGCTGCGCCTGTCCCAGGTGAACGCGGTGCAACTCGACCGCCGCGAGTTCGATCTGTCGCAGATGGTGGAGTCGATTCTCTATGAGCTGCGGCGGAATGACCCGCAGCGGAAGGTGGAAATCGCCGTGGCACCGGGCGCCAAGTGCCATGCGGACGCCGGACTGATGCGGATTGCCCTGCAGAATCTGCTGGGCAACGCATGGAAGTTCACGGGAAAAACGCCGGCAGCGCGCATCGAGTTCGGCGCCTTACCCGAGCACGACAACACGTTCTACATCCGGGACAACGGCGCCGGCTTCAACGAGGAAGCAGCGGCGGAAATGTTCGCGCCGTTTCGCCGGCTGCATCAGGAAAGCGATTTCCCGGGCACAGGCATCGGGCTGTCGATCGTGCAGCGAATCATTCGCCGGCACGGCGGGACGATTACGGCGACAGGTAAGCCGGGCGCCGGCGCAACCTTCACTTTCTCTCTATGATCTATACCCTCGCGGGAATATCTATTCTTCTGGCGATAGGTGGCTTTGGATATAAAGGACCAAAGAAGCTCGCTCACTGCCGGATATTGTTGACTAGCGCTATAGAGCAGGACGAAATCGGATCCGACTGTCGTCCACGACGGCAAGCCGCCCTGCAAGATGTGTAGTGAAGCGCGAGTCGCTGACAAATCGCTCCAACACACTCACGATATCAGATGCGATCGCATCGTCCGGAAGGCGGAGAACTACAATGCCCGCATATTGTTCCGGTGGATACCGTCGAACGTCCGCGAAATCCAAGTCGCGAGTCACAAGCGCTGCTTGGATCTCACGAGCGCGTGCTGCGATCGCTTCATCGCGATCGTTCGCCATCCCGATGTCTCTCGAAAACTCTACCTCATGACCAAGTGCCGCGAGCGCGCTGACCGCTGAACGCGGCATATTGGCGTCCAGGAAGAAGCGCATGTGAGCTAGGCGGCGGGCAGCGGGTGGAACGATTCCTGGTCGGCCAATTCGGCAACGAAACGGAGAGCAGCGCGAATGTCGTCGACGGAGAGATCGTATTCGCGCTGAACCTCTTCGAAGGTCATACCGCCGGCCAGGCTGCCGACTACCGTGGTTACTGGGACGCGCGTGCCCCGAATGACCGGCTTGCCATGATGGATAGCGGGATCCAGAACGATGCGATTGGTAACGGCCATAGCGGCAGCATGATAGTCCGAGTAGGCGAGATTGGGCCAGCGATCCAAATCGCCGGAGCGCCATGGACCAAATTTTCTGGCGATATTAACCTAGGATTCTGTTTTTATTTGACTTTTATGCCAAACGCTCTTCCTATCCTCAGGCGACTTTGTGCAAGAATTCGACGGCGCTGTCGAATTCACGCCTCAAGTCCTCGACGAATGCAGAAAGCTGCTCCTTGTGACCGGCTCGTGCCGCATTTTCCAGGCGCTCAGCAGCCTGCTGCACCCGTAGAGCATTCAAGCTGGCGCAGGCCCCCTTGATGCTATGAGCGTGGCGGCCCAACTGATCGATGTCGTCGGTACTCAACGCTTCGAGAACTTTTCCCAAGCTCTCGCGTCCGTTGTCGATGAAAAGCTGCTTCAACTCGTTGGCGAATTGCGTGTCGCCGTCGACGCTCGTCAACAGCCGTTGCCAATCGACTACCAGCCCCGGCTCGCTGGGACTCGATGCCGTTGCCTCGGCGACACCCGTTTCCGCGGTCGAAGGCAGGTGCCGCTCGAGACAAGCTTTGAGCTTCTGACGATCGATGGGTTTCGACAAGTAATCGTCCATCCCGGCCGCCAGGCATTCTGCATCGGCGCCCTTCATTGCATGTGCGGTCAAGGCCACGATGGGAATGTGCCGCTCGTTGGCTTCGAGCCGGCGGATTTCACGAGTCGCTGCATATCCGTCGAGCACCGGCATTTGACAATCCATGAGGATCAAATCGTAGCGTACGACTTGGAGTGCCGCTATCGCAGCCTGGCCGTCGGACACGACATCCACGCGATAGTCCAACTGCTCCAGCAGGCGCATGGCTACCTTCTGATTCACGGCATTGTCTTCAGCCAGCAGGATGCGCAGTTTATGACGTGCGCGACTGGCCCGCAGCTCATGACGCGTGACGAGCGGTTGGGTTTGCAGGTGCCACGTCTCGGCCGCTTTCGCGAGCACGAGCTTCAAGCAATCCATAAGGTCGCGTTGCGCCACGGGTTTGAGTAAGTAGCCGGCGAAACCGATTTCGGCGAACACTTGTCCTTCGCCTCGCTGCCCCGAGGAGGTCAGCAGCACCAGACGAGTGGACTTGAGCTGAGCGTCCTTGACGATCATTCGACCTAGATCGGCGCCGTCGCAGGCGGGCATCTGATGATCCAGCAAGGCCACTGCAAAAGGACGCTGCGCGGCATGCGCTTGCCGTAGCAGCATCAGCGCTTCATGCGCCGAGCTCGCCGACACGGGTTCCACGCCGCACATCATCAATTGGCCCATGAGGACCTTGCGATTCGTGGCATTGTCGTCCACGACCAGCACCCGAGTGCCTTTGATGGAGGCTACCGCCGCATACCGCGGGGCCCGTACTTCTGTGACGGGCGCGAAACGCGCCGTGAACCAGAAGGTTGAACCGAGGTTAGGCTCACTGGTGGCGCCCGTTTCACCGCCCATGAGTTCCACCAGGCGCTTGACGATCGACAGCCCCAGGCCCGTGCCGCCGAATTCTCGTGTCGTCGAGGCATCGAGCTGAGTAAAGGGTTTGAACAGCGCGTTCAAACGCTCGGGCGGAATGCCAATACCCGAATCACGCACCTCACAGCATACCAATGTGCTCGCGGCGTCCGATTCCAGTACCTTCACCTCGATCGAGACTTCCCCCTGGCGGGTGAACTTGACGGCATTACCGCCAAGATTGAGCAGGATCTGACGTATGCGCCCGGCATCGCCCTTGACCAGGTCTGGCAACCTCGGGTCGATCTGCGCCGTGACTTCCAATTCCTTGGCGTGCGCTTGCACTGCGAGCAACCTGGCGACGTCCTCCACCGTATCGCGCAGATCCACGTCCAGGTGTTCCAACTCCAGCTTGCCCGCCTCGACTTTCGAAAAATCCAGGATGTCGTTGATGATAGTGAGCAGGGCCTGGCCGCTATCGCGCACCGTTTGGACGTAGTCCCGTTGCATCGCCGTCAGCTGCGTATCAAGCAGCAGATCCGACATGCCGATGACGCCGTTCATCGGCGTGCGGATCTCATGGCTCATGTTGGCCAGAAATTCGCTCTTGGCCTGTGTTGCGCTCTCCGCAGTACGTCGTGCATGCGACAGCTCCGCATTCGCGGCAAGCAAGCACGCTTCGCTCTCCCGCTGCGCCGAGAGGAACGCCCACACGATGCCTAGCACCACGGGCGTCATAAAGATGGGACCCACGGCATGCAGTTCCGGGCCCGGCGGAAAATCGACCCCGGCGGAATGCGCGGCGATCAACGCCAGCGCAGCCACGGTACTGGCGCTCGCAGTGGCCAGTGCGCCTGGCATACCCAGAACCAATCCAGCGTATAGAATCGTTACGATCCAGGCGGGCGTCAGGGGCGAGGAGGGTCCGCCGGAGATGATGATCTGGGCAGTTATCGAGAGCAGCAAACAGGCTGTCTGCACGATCCCGGTCACGGTCGCGTTACCCGTACGCCGCAGATACAGCCACGACAGTCCGTTGATCGCGATCAAGACACAGGTCCAACCGGCGATCATCGGCTGCGAGTCGAACCACGTTATAACCGCGACTGGCAACCCCATTATGGAGATCGTCAGCGCGCATCCGTTGAGCGTGCGAATGCGTCGCATCAGGACACGGTCTGTCCAGCGGGGACTCAGCGTGCTGATGCCGCCGTTGAGCAGATTCCAAAACAGCCTTTTGAGTGCTTCCACCACTCACTCCAATGTCCTCGGAAGAGGTGAACTTATGTCAGACACATGACGCAAACGGCGGATAGCTCACCAAACCCGTTGGATTCAGCAAATGCCTTACGAACGTTTCGGCCCTTACCGCTCCGAATAAGCACCGTGGATAAGCACCGTGGCAGACTCAACCCTTCTTTATTCCTTGAATTGCAGGCAGTTTTTGTCGCGATGCACCCTGCACCCCATGCTCATCAGCGGTTCGCCGTGGCAGAGGAAAGCGGACCATAGCCGGTATGGTTCGGCAAATCGTCAGCCGTGTGGAACCAGGCAACGCGGCTTTCCGTAAAAATATGCTGGCGCGGCGGGAACGCGTTGGGGTCGTCGAACGACGCCGTGTTGATGCTGATCTCAGCGGGAAAATCGTCGCTGCGAAATATCATGTAGCTGCCGCAGGTGGTACAGAATTGACGCCGCGCCCGCGGCGAAGAGAAATAGGTGCCCGGCTCGCCCGCCGTCCAGGAAAACTCGCCGATGGGAAATGTCGCCCAGGCGACCACCGGCGCTCCGGTGTTTTTCTGGCACATGCGGCAGTGGCAATAGCCGCTGTCCAGCGGCGGTGCAGTGACGCGGAACCGCACTCGTCCGCACAGGCAACCTCCGTCATGACGGGTCATGGGCTCTCTCCTATGTGGGAATGGTGCTTACTTAGCAGCGAGCGCCACAATTGCCGTTACCCATAAGGCCTTGGGGGGCGTGGGGCCTGGGCAGAAAACGGATCGGGGTACACGCTGGCACAGTCGAGTCTCCTGCCCAGGCCCCGCGCCCCAGGCCCTTGCGCCAAGGCCGTCGGTTTGAGTCGAGTCGTGGCAAACATTTCTAAGTCAGCGCCATTGTCCTATGTGGTCATTTACGCAAGCTGACAAACCGACCGGCGATCAAGTCAGGCGGAACTCTCGCATAGCGCATGAGTTTTTAGAACGGCTATTGGCCATGTCGGCTCCATTCTCGGCGGAGATTTTCATGCAGGTCAGCGATGCAATGACGGAGATGATGTGAAGGTCTTTCATTGCGACCATTGCGGTGCGCTGGTCTTTTTCGAGAATGTCAGATGCGTCAACTGCGGTCGCACACTCGCGTTCCTGCAGGATATCCGCGTCGTCGGCTCGCTGGAGCAGGCAGAGGATGGCTCGTGGCGGTCGCCATTGCCGCAGGCCACGGGACGCGCCTACCGCCTGTGCGCCAACTACTTCAATCACGATATCTGCAACTGGGCGCTGCCAGCGAACGATCCTGATTCCCTGTGCCGTTCCTGCCGGCTGACGACAGTCGTGCCCGACGCCAGCGACGCAGAACAACGCTCGGCGTGGTACAAGCTGGAAGTCGCCAAGCGTCGCCTGGTGTACAGCCTGATGATTCTGCAGCTACCTCTGCAGACCAAAGGCGAAGCTGCCGAACAGGGACTGGCCTTCGAGTTCAAGACGCAGTCCGGCGAACCCGATGCCGAACCGGTGATGACCGGGCACAACAATGGCGTCATCACTATCAATACGGCCGAAGCCGACGATGCGCAACGTGAACGACTGCGTAATCAGTTGCATGAACCGTATCGCACGCTGCTCGGACATTTTCGCCACGAGATCGGACATTACTATTGGGACCGGTTGATTGCGAACACGCAGCGGCTGGTCCCGTTTCGGGAGCTGTTCGGCGATGAGCAACGGGATTACGGGGAGGCACTGCAGCAGCACTACGAGAATGGCCCGCAGCCTAACTGGCAGGATCAGTTCGTCAGCGCCTACGCGACTTCGCATCCCTGGGAAGATTGGGCCGAAACCTGGGCGCACTATCTGCACATGTTCGACACACTGGAAATGGCAGCAGCCTGCGGCCTGATGCTGAAACCGCGTCACCAGGATGAACCCGCGCTCCGTGCACCACCAGCCAAACCCGCAACCGCCGGCTTCGATCAGATGATCGAGAATTGGTTTCCGCTGACCTATGTATTGAATTCGCTCAACCGCGGATTGGGGCAAGCCGATGCCTATCCCTTCGTGCTCTCCGGGCC
>JAIBJL010000269.1 GCA_020029545.1 Gammaproteobacteria bacterium | reverse complement strand
GAGGCGGTTCCCGTCTCAAACAGCCACGCGGACTCTGCATGTGACAGGCCTTGTCGCCAACGAATTGGCGCTTGATGATCCGCTGCAGCAGTTACCGCGGATTGAGCAAACATCTGACTTTCACTGTGTCACGACGTGGTCGCACTGTTCGTTGCGCTGGAGCGGTGTGCGATTTTTGGACTTCTTTGAACACGTCGTGAAGCCGCAAGCCCGTCCAGACGCAGCAGCTGATTTGGTCGCTCTCCGCGGCCAGGACGGCGCACGCACTGCAATGCTGCTTGAAGACCTGCTTTCCCCGGACGTGCTCCTGGTCGACGCGCTTGACGGTTCGCCATTGAGCGTCGATCACGGCGCCCCGCTTCGATTGATCGCTCCACAACACTATGGCTACAAATCCGTGAAGCATCTCTGCCGGATTGAATTCCGCCTGCCATCCAGTGGGTATCGCGTTTCCGGACTGACGTTCATGGATCACCCACGCGCTCGTGTGTCGCTTGAGGAGCGGGGTCGCCACTTTCCCGGGAAGCTCTTGCGCTACGCATACCGACCTCTCATTCGCGGTACAGTCGCCCTGTTTCGGAAGGCAAGCGTCGAGCATCGGGCGGGTTTCGCTGGCGGCGGCGACAGATGATGCCCAGCCCGCTTGTTGCGCGTCAGTCCACTGAGGTTCGCGGCCAGTAGAACCAAGGCCATGAGCCGCCCGAGCCGTATCGCGCGTAAACCGAGATGATCAGAATTCGAGTACCAGCGGATATCGATGCATCAGCGCTTGTGGAGTTGATTCTCCGGTTTCCGACCCCGACGCCTGCCACACCAGCAGTGCTCAGGAGAATCTTCAGCCACAAGCTCCTCGACCCGTGTTCTTACTTACTCGTGGCAGAGGAGGAATCGAGCCTGGTTGGCTTCGTCTCTGGCTATAGACACGCAGCTTTCTATGCCGGCGGAGACACTGCGTGGGTAGACGAAATCTTGGTTGAGGAGAGCCGGAGGGGGCGAGACATCGGGCGTTTACTCATGCACGTTTTCGAAGAGCGTGCAGCCGCAGACGGATGCAAGTTGGTGTCATTAGCGACGGCCGGCGCCGGATCATTCTATTCGAAGCTGGGTTATGAAACGAAAGCCGGGTATTACAAGAAGTACCTGCACAGCACCGATCGAGCCACTCCGGCCGATCGCGGCGACGGCCGGCGCCCCGGCTGAGTGGTGATGTTCGGGTATGAGATTCCCTGAGACCCCACGCAATACCGTCACCTGCTCCCATGAAGCAAGTCATCGTCGTCGATGAATCGCTGCAGCTGCCACGTGGCAAACTTGCGGCACAGGTCGCGCATGCGTCCGTCAGCGCATTGCTGCAAGCAGACTCGGAAAGTGCAACGCTGTGGCTCGCCGAAGGCATGCCAAAGGTAGTGTTACGCGGCGATTCTGGCATGCAGCTTCGAGAACTGGCCGAGATGGCGCAGGCAGCTGGTCTCGCGATTGCGCTCATCGAGGATGCCGGGCATACCGTTGTTGCGGAGGGCACACTGACGTGTCTGGGTATCGGTCCGGCGTCTAGCGAGGCGCTCGCACCGATTACCGGTGCATTGAAACTGGTGCGATAGGAATTTCACTGCTTTCACAGGGATCGACAGCGGACAACCCACGCCAGCTCAGCCGGTGCGATACAGATATGCAGCCAATTGCGACCCGATGGCACTGGCAACGAATACCAGTTTTCGGTTTGCCGCCAACTGCGCGACCCAGTCGAACGCACCACCATCGATGAGCGGCACGGCGACGCCGTGCTCATTGCTGGCATCGATCATGAAGCGCAGGCCGGCGGAATAGTACGCCTGCGCCAACGGTTCGTGGACCACAGCGATTCCCGGCAGGGAATTTGCTATGCGTTGGGATATCCGTTGAGCAATGTCGCGCCGCGCCGGCGTCGACAACAACCGGATGACGCGATTCGCAAATCGGTAACCGCAATGTTCCAGCCGATCCAGCCCGGCCAGATGCGTCTGAATATGCTCGCACATGGCGCCGACCAGCAATCCCTGATCCTTGATCTCGCGACCGGCAGTCGCCAAGCAAAACATGCGAAAGTGAGCGGCAAATCCCGGGCGCTCCGGAATCTCCTGCGCGCGCACACAGCGGTGACTGGTCGCGAGCCGGTATACCGTCGTCGCGCTTAAGAAGCGCAAGCGGCGCGCGCATTCCAATGCCAGCACATTCGTGGGATCGGAAACGACTTCCGTACCGCGCACGGTCGACACAATGCGATTCTGTGTCGTCAGTGCAATCGATGAACATGTCCCCAGCGGTGCCAGCGGCGACAGTTCGATGGCCTCGAATGCCGACGACGCGGCAAAGAGCTCGCTATCGAGCGCCAACAACGTTCGCGGATCGATATAGGACGGCGTGACAAAGCGATCTTTCGCCCATTGCTGCAGTACTGTGCTGGGCGCACGCGTGCGCGCCCGTCGTTCGAACACCCCTAGCAGCAATGACCATAGCTCTGAAGGTGGCAGCGTCGCGGCGAGCGCAGCGAGTGCCGTCGGATCGATACCGCCCGTCGTCCACGCACGTGTGCTCTGTTCGCAACTATCGTCGGCCATGCGACAGCCTACGTATCCAGCAGCTGCGCTGGGCGCGTTTATCCACCGGAGATGAACTTTTCCAGGTGCGTAATCGTCTGTTGCTGCTCTTCAATGACCGCACGGACCAGATCGCCAATCGATACGATACCGATAAGGTTGCCCTTCTCCACCACGGGTAAATGGCGGATGCGGCGCTCGGTCACGAGTTGCATGCAATCGTGTACCGTCTGGTCGCGCGTGACCGTCACGACCGGCGCGCTCATGATCTCCCAGACCAGTGTTTCCGCCGACGACCGGCCCAGTAGAACGATCTTGCGCGCGTAGTCGCGTTCCGAGACCACACCGACGAGCTCGCTGCCCCGCATGACCGGCAGTGCCCCGATATGCTTGTCGGCCATGATCTGAATAGCGCGCAGCACCGGTTCTTCTGCTTCGATGGACCAAACCTCGCTGCCCTTGTCGCTAAGCAGATGTTGAACTCTCAACATGGTGGCTGATCTCCTGGACGGCCGAAAACAAACAGTACCACCTCGTTCGCGGAGTGCAAGGGACTGCGAACGCCGGTCCTGCGGCCAGAGTAATCCATACTGACGCGTGCGCGTGATCGAGGAACGCGCCGGCTGGATCGGACGCTGGATCACCGGCCCTGCTGGGTGTAGCGTTCACCGTAGCAACTTTCCTTGCGGTGCCTGTCGTCGTCAGCCGCGACGTCGGTCCGCTCGAAGCCATCAGCGAAAGCGCGACGCTGCTCAAGCGCAGCTGGGGCGAGAACGTCATCGGTAGTGGCGGTCTGGGCCTGATGTTCTTCCCGGTGTACCTATGCATCATGGGCAAAAGTAAACACTGATCGAGAACAGCGATTACGACAATTCAGCATCGAATCGCTTAGCCAGAAACACGAGTCTCGATCTCGCGGCGAACGACTACCCCGTAGACAAACCCAGGAATCGACAAGCCATCGACCGACTTGCCTCTCGCGAGCTCCGGTTCGGCTAGCTTCCGGAATTCAATGCACCGGGGTCCGACTGCGTCCACCTGTGACACAGCGCCGCGACGGCGGTGATCAAGATGCTTGAGCACCCCGGTAGATCTGGTTACGGCAGCAGCGGACACTGGCGCACCGAACGGACCGCTGGCAGCAGTTCCCTTCCGTTGCGGTGACGACCGCAATGATCCCTTTGGGTCAGTATCCATTGGAATTGAGACTGTGTCATCTTTCCTTCACATCGAAGCGGACGTAAATTCAACGCCTAGTCTGTAGCGATCGACGTCGCGTACTCGCCGGAGGATCTGGTGGTCGCCATCGAGCATTTCAATTCGCGATTCTGGGCTCGCTGGTGCGTCTGCACGCTGGCGCTATTGCTGCTTGTCCCCAGCGTCAAGTTCGGCATCCCGCTGTGGCAACTGCCTCAGGACCAGCTTCTGCCTTTCCTGGCGCTGATCACGGCTTTCATCGTTTGCGGACTGATTCCGGCATTGAAACTTGCCCGCGGCCGGCCAGTGTCAGCAGGCAATGTGTTGCTCTGGACACTGAGCATTTTCGGTCTGCTGTTTTTTGGACTGACCGTCACTCATCGGAGCGGCTCGCTCCGGATATTCATGGCATTCCTGGGCTTTGCGGCAGTGTTCCTGCCCATTTCCTTCGCGATGCCCCGCCATCGTGGGCTGATCCTTCCCGGAATCGTGGCCACCATCGGCGTGACGCTCGCTGTCAGCCTGTACGTTGCGTATGGGCCGGAGCCGCAGACGCCGGTTCGCACGGTTTCCACACTCATCAATTCTGCTTTCTACAACCTGGAGGTTAAATTTTACGAGGGCCGGGTTGCCAAGCCTGCGGTACCGGGGGGGGGCGGACTTGCACTAATTGCAGATGACTACCTGCTGGCCACGGGAGATGGGTATCTCTACCTGTTTGGATGGCACGGCGGCGACGATGAACTCCAGGTCAAACCGTTGCCTTATCGCATTCCGATCAACGGCGCAGAGTTCGCTGCCGCAGTCGGACTTCCCTATGAGAGACCACGGGAGACTATCGCCGTGGGGGAGTCGAGGGGTCCGCAGGTTGACACATGGCGATTCCGCGTGTCGGACATACTTGTCCAGCAGCGCGGCGATGAAATCCGAATATTTGCAGGCCACCACTATTGGGTGAACGCGCAACGGTGTTTCATCACACGCGTGTCGATGGCACAGAGTAATCGTGCTGCCTTCATGAACGGCACGGCGCAATTGACCTGGCAGACACTCTTCGACGCCAAGCCGTGCCTGCCTGTCGAAGGCCCGTTGCGAGAACGGCCCTCGCCTTTCGAAGGCAATCTGAGCGGCGGGCGATTGGCATTGCGCGATCCCGACACGCTGCTGTTTACCGTCGGCTTCCATGGCTTCGATGGCGTAGGTTCCAGTCAGTTGTATTCCCAGGATCCGGAAGCCTCCTGGGGGACGGCCGTGTTGATCCACATCGATCAGCACACCAGCGAAACCTTTGCTACTGGCCTGCGCAACGAGCAGGGCCTGTATATAGATCCCAACGGCGGGGTCTGGGAAACCGAGCACGGAGCCAGGGGCGGTGATGAGCTGAATTATCTGGAACAAGGCAGCAACTACGGCTGGCCGTACGTTACCTATGGAACCGACTACACCAGTCTCGTCTGGCCACTGAGCAAGACTCAAGGCAGGCATGATGGCTATCGGGAGCCCATCTTCGCGTGGGTACCCTCGGTCGGCGTCTCGAACCTGATTGAGATCCAGAAGGACTTGTTCCCGGTCTGGAAGGGTGATCTGCTGGTGTCGTCGCTGCGGGCCGAAACATTGTTTCGAATGCACCTGGTCGACCGGCGCGTCGTTCTCGCTGAGCCTATCGTGATCGGAACATCGGCCACCAGCCGACGCACCCGCACCCTGATTGAAGGGCACGACGGCAGAATCGTGCTGTGGATGGAAGACGCGTCCATCGGCTCGATCAAGCCGATCACCGGCACCAACAGTCAGTTACTGTTTGCCACCATGTGCGGCGGGTGCCATAAGGTAGAGGGGGCGACCAATCTCATTGGCCCGGATCTGTTGAACGTGTATGAACGAAAAATCGCTACCGCGCCGAATTTCCGGGAATACTCACCGGCGCTGAGAAAATTGTCAGGCCGGTGGGACGAAGCAAAGCTCGACAAATTCCTCACCAACCCCCAGACCGCAGTGCCTGGAACCGCCATGCCTTTTGAAGGCATTGCCGACCCCACGCAACGGGCAGCGATCATCAGCTACCTCAAGAGCATCGGCGAGCGATAGGCATTCAAGTCGTGAATGTCTGAGAAATCGCTGCCACTCGCGGTACGGCAATGTCTTCGAATGGCATCGACACGCGCTGTTGAGCTGCGCAAGGTGGGGTAGTTTGAGGTGGCTGCCGGGGCACTGTGCGCATCACAGCGACCGGAAAAAGTCAGACCAATGTTCTGGTTCTGGATACGCGCTCCGTAGGGTGAGGCGGTTCGCTCGCACTTGCTTGCTCCACCACGACGCAAACTCGTGCAGATACTGTTCCCCGACACCCATTCTCCACCCGATGCTCTGGCGCGGAATGTTCGGATACTTGATCCAGGGCGGCACCATAAGTCCATTTGCGTCCACGCTAGAACCTGCGGATCGGGAAAGTCTCCGGCCATCTCCTTCATTGCTTACACTTCCGCATACGCCTGAATTAAGCCGCGCCGCGAAGCGGCGTCGGCCTGAATGAATTGTTAGGCTTTCTTTCTACCAATGAACTGCACGACTGAAGCTATGCCCGTATGGTAGGTGCCTTCACGAACTTCCCGCTCTAGTTCACGCAGAAGGATTGGATCGCAGTTTGGAAATTCCCGTTCAATCTTGGCCTTCGTCATCAACATATCCAAATCTTTCGGGCCTCCGGTGTTGCGAGTAAGCTGCGCCTCCGAGTAAGCCTCAAGAACTATGATGCCTCCGGGCTTCAAGCATCGCTCTACAAACGGGTAAAGCTTCTGCCTAATCACGCTGGGCAAGTGGGCAGAAATAGAAATGACTGACCCATAGTGGTTCGCTTCCGGTTCAAACACTCCAAGATCAGCAACCTCTGTTTGAATCTCTACGCCCTTTGAACGTGCTAAAGCCTGCGCCTTGGCAAGGCCAACATTCGATCCGTCAACACCATGTACGGCCAACGACAGCACTGGCCCGCTTAGCATCCCTGCGTGCTCTGCGAGAAACAAATTTGGCTCGCTTCCATAGACGTATTCGTCCACAGCATAGCGTTCGTTCCACATAAGCTATTCCTCTTGGCTTGTTGGGCCTAAAGCGCAAGACCGTACTCACAGAAGGCATGATCTCTCTTCCAACCTAACGACTCGTATAACTTCTGCGCGGGAATGTTGGTCAAGGCTGTGGAAAGAGATAGCCGGGCTGCACCCGCAGTTCGTCCGAAACTTGCCGCTGCTTCAAGCAACAGCTTGCCGACACCTATGCGCCTTGCGTTTGGTGTGACATAGAGATCGTTAAGCACGTAGGTCCGCGCCAATCGCGTGGAAGAGAAAATTGGATACAGCTGCGTGAACCCGACAGTCGCGTCTTCATTGCTCCTGGCGACAAACACGACCGACTCTTGGTTCTTAAACCGGTCAATCAGGAACGTACGTGCCAGTGTCATATCCGATGCTTTCCCATAAAACTGGCGATATGCATCTAACAAAGGAACTATCCGTTCAACATCATCGATCGTCGCTTGCTGAACCGTTATCGACACAGTACCTCCCTCTCTTTTCTCATGACCCAACGCTCACGCTGTGCCGACACCGCGGCGCTGGCGCCGCGGGAACCCAAACGTGCATACGTTTGGGTGGTCGGAACCAGCGTGCTGTTGGATAACCATACTGAACGGAGGG
>JAIBJL010000601.1 GCA_020029545.1 Gammaproteobacteria bacterium | reverse complement strand
GACAACTGCTTCAGGTATTTCTCGAATGTGAGGACCGCTGGGTTCTCTAAGAGCGTCTTGCTCCAGCGCAGTGATGGCACCCTTAGCTCGGGGAACGAACTCGTGCTCCACCGGCGGAGGATCGTTCCGACGATCAGCGTGGGAGTACGCCCTCTGGTCTCTCCGAGCTTCTGGAGGGCACGGACCGAGCGGATGAGCGCGAGTCGCCCTGGCACGCCCCCACATGTGGCTTTAGCGCTGGTCATCCTTGCCGCGCCCATCCTGATGGCGCGGTGAACGGGCGGGCGGCGCGCTGGCGGGAGTTGCCCACCAGACCAGCCTTCGCCAACTTCGATTCGACCGTGTTCATGCGCGCCTTTGTCCGTTCAAGTCCCCGGCGCCCTGGCGCCGAAGGCAAACTAGTCCTTGCCAGTACACAGGTAGAGAGCAGTGGTTTTATCCACCCTGAGACCGGCGAACCCCGGGGACGCGAGCTGCTTCGAATAAAATCCGAGGTACCGGAGGGGTGCCCCAAGGACTGACTCGAAGCCGCAGGCTGGACAGCCCCGGATCATTGTTCTTCCGGAAGTGTACCCTTGAGGCGCTCCGCTGGGCGGACGAGGACATCCAATCTGTCGACTAGACCGAGTCTGGACGGGTAGCCAGGGCCTACGCAGCCGCAGGCCGTGCTGCATACGTTGGCCTTGTCGGCAGCCCAAGAAGAAGCACGGTCAGGTACCCGGAAACTCTACCCGGCGGCATGCTGGTCGGAACCTTCAAGAAAGGGAGGTTCCGTCGTTGGTCCACCGAGGCTGACTGTCAAACTAGCCGCGGGATCATGCAGCGGGTTCCTCGTTCTCAGATAGTTCATTCTGCCATCAGCGCACCAATCCCCACGGCTCACCGTGGCCGGCCCCTAACTAGCTCTCGGCGAACATGGATATGGCGGGCCAGCTCTGCGGCAATGGATTCGCGGCCAGCACGGGGCGAGTCCATTGCGGCGACGAATCGCCGAACCTCATCAGCCAGTCCACGCTGTCCGCCATACTCCAGCGCCGAAGCTACTTGCAGCCATCCGTGCACGACCTGTCTGCGCGTCTCGATCAGTTGGCGCTTGCCGGGGTCCACGCGAATGTCGCCCCTCAAGAGTTCGCTCGCGATCGCGCTTGCTTGCGCACGCATGTACGTCGACTCTCCGCGGTGGCTTGCCCGAAAGATGCCGTCCTTCTTCGACGAACGGCTCTCTCCCCTTACCGCCCGCTCGGTAGCATTGGCGGCGACGCCTTGCCCGCGCAGATGACTCGCGAACTGCGACCTCCAGCGCCGCAATGTCGCCTTCTTGATGTTGAGCCGCACGCCCTGCTCGCTCACGGCCTTGAGGACCAGGTGCACATGGGGATGCGGCTCGTCCGTGTGCAGCACCAATGCGTAGCGATGCTGCCCGTAGAACTCCTCCCGCGCGAAGTTGCGCACGGCCGCCAGCACCTTCTGCGGCGGCGTACCCGGCGGCATCGAGAACATCAGCTTGTGGACCAGCTTCGGGGGTTTGCGGCTGCGCAAGGACGCGAGGTTACCCTTCCGCCGCACATCGTCGAGCTTCAGATTCCAGTCCTCCAACAGTGCCTTCCCGATTCGCCCCTGCAATTGCTCACCGTCATCACCTTCCAGCGACAGATGCCCCTGCCGACCGATGTAGTCCAAGTGTCTGCCGACCGCCTTCAGGTCATTGCTGGCATGAGGCAACACCTTCACGACCGCCTCGGGCGCGCGATTGACGGTCAGGCGAATCTGCTCCACTTGGGACGGCGTCAACCGATCCGCGGCGCGCGGCCCGCCGCGCGCGTAGCTCGCGATGTTCAGCAGCGGCTCCTCTTTGGGGAGCCTAAACGTTCTCGCCATGCCCGCTCTCCCAGCTAGTGATGTTCGCCATCAGCAGCGCATCGGTGTTGTCCCGCAGCGCCTCGCAGATCTTCAGCATCGCGCGAAACTCCTCCCGTACCGAACCTGGCAGCCGACCGCCGTGATTCGCCGCCTTTGCGATCTGGTTGATATTCCGACCGATGGCAGACAGCTCGCTGATGCTGTGCCGGAGCGCCAGCAGTTCGTCCTTCGGCAACGGCGCCAGTCGCCGTAGGTGACTGCGCGCCAAGACCGAGACGTAGGTCGCCGGACGCATCCCGCGCGCCTCGGCACGAGCGTCCAGCAGTAGCCTATCCTCGGGCTGCAAAAGCACTAGTACCGGGCGATCACAAGGGCTGCCCTTGCGCACGCCGTGACGCCGCCCGCCGTCCGCCTTGCGCGACACAACGAGCGTCGCTGCCGGATCACGCGTCGCCCGCATCTCACGAACGAGCAGGCGTTTCAGCCATGCCGACTCGGACAACATCTCGCGCGCCGCCGTCTCTGCGATCTCTCGTTTGGTCTCCGCGGTCACGCGCGCTCTGACAACTTCAGTGCAACTCATGTAGCCCAATGTGGCCGAACACTAAGCCGTCGGCTATCCTGCGTATTCGGGGGAATAACACCTAAACCCTGACCACTTCCCACGCTTCGCGCGCCGTCACTCCGCGAACCACCTGC
>JAIBJL010000268.1 GCA_020029545.1 Gammaproteobacteria bacterium | reverse complement strand
CTCGCCCGAGAAGCTGGCAATGTCGGGCGGCGCCGGTATGTTTTATTGCTTTTCGACCAACTGATCCGGTTTTGAACGGAGAAAAGGGGACGGATCGATCTGTCCCTGTCAGCTACGTTTCGTCGCTGAGCCGTCTGTTCGCAGCGCCTGCGCCGCCCGCGCGCTGACCGGCTGCGATACGAGCATTAGTAGCCGGCAGCGATAACCGGACGATTCTCGCTGCCGGCTCCTTCACGGAACATCGGCCTCCCTGTCACGTTAGACCTTCAACGAGCGACAGGAGCGATCTCATGACTAACGAAGCCGACATTGAAGCGAAATTCTGGAAGGCGTTGCGGTCCGATATGACGCTGATGCTGGGTCTTGACGGCGTCGATAAGGAACATACGCACCCGATGACCGCACAGTTGGATGGCGATAAGGCAGGACCCTTCTATTTCTTTACGACGAAAGACACGCAGCTCGTGCGGGCAATGGGTCAGCGCCATGATGCGTTTGCAACTTTTGCCGCGAAGGGACATGACCTGTTCGCTTCATTGCACGGCGAACTGGTGCTCGATAACAATCGTGCGACCATCGATCGGCTGTGGAACCGGTTCGTGGCGGCTTGGTATCCGGGCGGAAAGGACGATCCCAATCTGCAGCTGCTGCGTTTTGATCCACAACTCGGCCAGATCTGGCTCAACGAGAACCAGCTGTTTGCCGGCATCAAGCTGCTGCTTGGACGTGATCCGAAGAAGGATTACAAGGACAAGACGGCGGAAGTCCGACTCACTCATTGATGACGAGTCAATTCGACCACCGATGCTCGGTAAAATTGCTCGGTAAAATATCGAGCTATTCGTTGGATTGAGTTTTGACCTCGTCGAAAGGATTGTCCGGTGGCGTGTTGCGTGGCGCTCCCCAGCCCGGTTCCTGGCCAGGAGCGACTGTGCGTACTGGCGCGGCGCCTGATTTGCCCATGGGCTTCAGGCCCGGACCGGAAGGGGACACGTCCGACTTGTCATCCGATGGATCGGTTCTCGAGATGTCGGTTGCCATAGGGCCTCCTTAAAAAGTGCATCGTTTGGCCGGGCATCCGTCGACGGACGCGGGGCATTGAAACAGGTTCAACGCCCTGTTAACCAACGAGAGCGGTGGGAAGTTCGGCAGCTGAGTAGTTCAGTCAGCGAGTCGCACCAGCATCTTGCCCATATTCGCGCCGCTGAACAGGCCGATCAATGCGTTCGGTGCCTGTTCGATGCCGTCGAGAATGGTCTCGCGGTACTTCATTTTTCCTGCGCGGATCCAATCTTTCATGTCGGCGAGAAATTTCTCGCGCAGCGATTCGAACTCCCAAACCACGAAGCCGCGCAGGGTGACGCGGTTGTAGATCAGGTTCGACAGCGTCGTGACAGGTTCGGAGATCGAACCAAAATTGTTGTATGCGGAGATCATGCCGCAGACAGGAATGCGCCCCAGCGGATTCATGCGTGGCAGGGCAGCATTCAGATGCTCGCCACCGACGTTATCGAAATACACGTCGATGCCTTTCGGCGCCGCGTCCTTGAGGGCGTGCCGCAGCTTCTGACGTTTGTAGTTGATCGCCACGTCCACGCGCAGATCGTTGCGCAGCCACGCGCATTTCTCATCCGAGCCGGCGCTGGCGACCACGAAACATCGCTTGATCTTCGCAATCTGCACCGCGGTGCTGCCGACCGCGCCTGCGGCGGCCGAGACGAAGACCGTCTCGCCCTCCTGCAAGGCGCCCGTGACCAGCAATCCACCATACGCGGTGAGTCCGGTCGTGCCGAGCACGCCGAGGTAGGCCGACAGCGGCAATCCATCCGGTTCGATACGCGTGAGCTGCGTGCCGTCGCTGAGAAAGTATTCACGAAAGCCGCATAGCGAACGCACATGCTCGCCTTCCTTGAAGTCGGGATGGTTCGACTGCACTACGCGTCCGATGGCGCCGCCCTCAATCGCCGCGTTGAGCGGCGTTTGTGCCGCCAGGCGTGGGCGCATCGCCGGGTCAACGGACATGAACAGATTCTGTACCAGCACTTCGCCGTCGCCGGCATCGTTCACCTGGGTTTCGACAATCCGAAACTGCTCGCGCTGCGGAATGTTTTCGGGGCGATCAAGCAGATGAACTTCACGGCTGGTTCGTGTCACTCAAGCCTCCCTTGAAATGGGTTGCGTAATACCTGCGGGCACAATTCACCATGGTAGCAGGAGCGTTCCATTGCTCTGCGTCGGCATCCGCCGACAGACGCACGCAAAGGGGTTGCGACAAACGCTTCAGCTGCCGGCGCGGATCAATGCCTCGCGGCGCTCCTGTAACGTCGGCGGCGTCCACTGGTAAGTCCAGGTCTCACTCAGCGGTTGGCCATTGCGTCGCAGGAACAAACGCAGGTCGACCGGCTCGATGCTGTCGTCAGGCGGACGGACGTCGAACATTGCGCGATAGCCTTGAACTTCCCACAACGGACGACAAGAAGGAATTTCGATGCTGCCGCGCGCTGCGGAGATGACCGGTTCGACCGTCGCGCCACGCAGCGCAGCGAGTTCGCCACCAGCAAAATCGACTGCGAATCGCCACGAAAAACCCTGGCGCTTCTGACCGAGCACACCGCCGAGACCCGTACGTGTCGCAATCGTGTGGGCGAGCACCGGATTGACGGGCATCTGCGTGCCCCAGTAAAGGCGATAGCCATATAACAATTCGTCGCCCGCTTTCGGCTTCTGTTCGGGCACCCAGTAAGCCACGATATTGTCGAAGGTTTCATCGACGGTGGGGATCTCGACCAGTTGCACGGCACCCCCGCCCCAGTCGCTGCGAGGCTCGACCCACAGACTGGGTCGACGCTCATAGAACACGCCGTCGTCCTGGTAATTTTCGAAGTTGCGGTCACGCTGCATCAGGCCAAAACCGCGCGGCGATCGGTCCATGTACGAGTTCACTCGCAAGCCCTGCGGATTGACGAGCGGACGCCAGATCCATTCGCCGTTGCCCGTGAGGATCGACAGGCCGTCCGAATCGTGAATTTCCGGACGCCAGTCGTTGGCCATGCGCCGATCGTTTTCGCCGCACTGATACATGCTGGTGAGCGGCGCCACGCCGAAGCGATCGATGGCCTTGCGCGGATACACTGCGGCGTCGATATCCATGACCTGCGGTGCGCCGGGCGTGATCTGGAAGCGATACGCTCCGGTGACGCTGGGTGAATCCATCAGGGCATAAAGCGTCAGCGTGCGTGCATCCTCTACCGGGCGTTCAAACCAGAAGCTGGTGAAGCGCGGAAATTCTTCGGTGCCGTTCGCGGTGTCGATGGCCAGGCCGCGTGCGGACAAGCCGAACTGCCGTGTGTCGGAGCCCACCGCGCGGAAGTAGGCGGCGCCGAGGAACGCTGCAATGTCTGACTCCCAGTTGGTCGCTGCCAGCAGGCGGAAGCCGGCGAAGCCGAGATTGGAAGGCAGCGAGCGGGGTGATACACCCGTATTGTCGAAATCGAACATCGCGCTTTGATAGAGGATTTCGCGCGCCTGCCCGTCGGCGACTTCGAACATGCGCACGGGTTGCGTGAAGCCGCGACCCATGTGAAAAAAGCCGATCCGAAAACCACGATTCTCTTTGGCCCACAACGCGTGATCGTGACGAAAGTGCAGCGATTGATACTGATCGTAATCAAGGTCGGCAAGCTTCGGCGCAGCCAGCGGCGGAGGCGGTTGGTAGCCCCGCTCGGCCAAGGCACGGGCCTCGCCCTTCAGCATCGCGTAGTCGAACTTGCGAGGCGCACCGGTAGCTTCAGGGGCGGCAGCGAAAACGCTGGCGGAACGTGCCAGCAAAGGCAGTAGCAAGGCGGACTTCAACAAGTCGCGTCGTTGTGTCATGAGTCGGTCGTCGATGTCGAGTGCGGGCCCGGCACTCACGGGCTGATCGATACTGAGCGGAGTTTCCAAAGCCACAGCACCGGCCGATGACAGCTGATCCTAACTTTTTTTGCGCGCCCTTGTCTTGCGTGACATCGACCGCGACCAGACATCCGTGCGATACCTTCAATGGCGCTGCTGCCGGTGGTGCATTGTTGTTATTCTTGGAAGTACATGACGCTGGCACTGTGTTGGCCAAGGACTCTCGATTTTGAATAGCCCTCTCTCCGCTGCCACGATCATTTTCGTCGCAACGATTGCTACCAGCCTGCTAGCCTTGTTCAGCATGCCCAAGCTGCTGGACCGCTGTCTGTTCCGTCCTTACTGGATCAAGCGGCGCGCGCAGTACGACACTTTCGTCACCAGTGGTTTCGTGCACGCAGATCTCATGCACCTGCTGTTCAACATGATGACGTTCTATTTTTTTGGCTTCAACCTGGAGCGCGCCATCGGCCCGATCAGTTTTCTGGTGCTGTATTTCGCAGGGCTGCTGCTCAGCCATGTCGGCACTTACTACAAGCAGCGCAATAATCCCGAGTACGCATCGCTCGGGGCTTCGGGCGCCATCTCGTCGGTGCTATTCGCGGCGATCCTGTACTTCCCCGATCAGTCGCTCATTATTTTTCCGATTCTATTGCCGATTCCCGCGCCATTGTTCGGCGCGCTCTATCTTGGTTACACCTACTATGCATCCAAGCATGCGACCGGGCGGATCAATCACGATGCGCACCTGGGCGGCGCATTGACGGGGCTGGCCTTTGTCGCGGTGACCGAGCCGGGCGTCTATGGCTATTTCTTTCGCAATCTGTTTTGAGCGGTCGGTGGCTTTAAGGAAGTTCGTGAGTTCTCGACGACCGAGGATGGTCGCGCATAAGGTGAAGCCCCGTCAAAAGGGCGGGGCTTCGGGGCGGAACGCCGGGGAGCCCACGAACGTGAACTCAGTTGCTCTAATCGAGCCGGCATCCAGCGACGGAAGCGACATCATTGCAGTGATTTAGCGATCTTGTCCCCATATCGCGGGGCAATCTCGCCAGTGACTGTTGTTGTTGCTTCCATACCGTATGACGTCTTGTCCCGCGGGGAGGTTCCCCGATCGATGAGAAACTCGCGGCCGAACGCATTGCGGATTGTGCTGACGGCCAGGGTACGAGGGTCATGGGCAATTAGCCTGGGCCCTCTGCGCGGTCGCTCACGCAAGCCATCCTTGGACCTCAGTCCTTACGTACTTTCACCCGGCGGCCCGCGTCTTCGGGCAACCGGCTCACGCCCAGGTACTGCGCTTCGGCCGCGATTTGATCCAGGCGCCAAAGGCCAGTCCAAGCAACACCAGCGCGCCGCCACTGAGCAGCATTTTCAGGTTGGTACTACGCTCCAGACGCCGGACGTTTTCGGTGAGCTGTGTCAGCTGGCCCTGCATTTCCTGGTTCTGCGCTTTGAGCTGTTTGTTTTCTTCGAAATGCGCAATGGAATTCGCGGAGACCCGGCGGATCTCTGCCAGTTCGGTCTGCAGCTGCTGGGTCTGCTTGTCCAGGGAGCTGCTGCGCTTCTCGGCATCGGTGCGCGCGCTGCGCGTTTCCTGAAAGTTCTCGCGAATGTTTTTCAATTCGGCTTCCAGCGCCTGCACGCGTTTGGTAGCGGCGGCCAGGCGGTCGCGGGCCGCGGGTTCGCTGGTCAGAAACTGGCTGGGAACCCAGCCTTCAATGCCGCCCGCCGTACGTACCTGGGTGAAGCCTGCGGCCTTGTCCTCGCTAAGAATCTCCAGCGCTGTACCGCTCGGCAGGGCGGCGTTAATGATCTTGTGGCCGTTCGATGGCCCGCGGCGCAGCGGTACGGTGAGTTCGTCCGAGATGTAGAGGGTCGCGCTGTGGGCGGCCAGCGCACTCGATAGCAGCAGCAGCGCGAACAGGACTTTTTGCATTACCGGCTTTCCTCGTCTCAAGACCATTGCAGCAACGCTGCGCTCATGCCGCAGGCCGACAGCACTGTCGCTCGGCGGAGTCGAAATATAACGGACTTGCATGCGCAACGTCGGAACCGTTCTGGAGGTTCGCCGTTTAGCGACATGCTGAAGGCCTAGTCGCGCTGAGGGAGGTGCACCGGGGATTCGAAGACCCCCCAGTGACCGACGCAGGTGAATCCCGCAACGTGTCAACCTGACCGATCAGGAGGCTCTTCCGGTAATAACCGCCTCGTGACGAGCACGGTTCGTTCCGACCTGCGGCGATCAGTCGTGAAGGAAATGCATGCACTGGCTACAATGACCGAGGTTGCCGGAGAGGGCTCTTGACGCATTCGCGCTATGTGACGGTGCTGGCCGGGTTGCTGGCCTTGTTGTGGATTCCGCTTGCGATTCATCCCTGGCATCGCGACGACTGGTTGCTTGAAAACGTGTTGCTGGTGGCGGCGATCGTGGTGCTGGCTGCCACCTGGCGACGCTTTCCGCTCTCCAGGATTTCGTACACATTGATTTTTCTGTTTCTGTGTCTGCACACCATCGGCGCGCACTATACCTACGCCGAAGTTCCCTACGATCAGGCGTTCAAGGAACTGACCGGCCACGCGTTCAACTCCTTGGTAGGCTGGCAGCGCAATAACTTCGATCGCCTGGTGCACTTCGCATATGGTTTGCTGTTGGCCTATCCGATTCGCGAATGGTTCCTGCGGGTGGCTGGAGTGCGCGGCTTCTGGGGCTATTTTCTGCCGCTGGACCTGACCATGTCGACATCGATGCTGTACGAGCTGATCGAGTGGCTGGCGGCTGAGGCATTCGGCGGTGAGCTGGGCGTCGCGTACCTGGGCACGCAGGGCGATATTTGGGACGCGCACAAAGACATGGCGCTGGCGAGTCTGGGCGCGGTGGTTGCGATGACCGTGACCGCAGCGATCAACGCGCGCCTCAAACGCGACTTCGCCGATGAGTGGAATGAGAGTCTGCGGGTGAAAAGCCGCGAACCGCTCGGTGAAGTCGCGATCGCCAAAGC
>JAIBJL010000267.1 GCA_020029545.1 Gammaproteobacteria bacterium | reverse complement strand
TACGGCTCTCGACGCGCTGGTTCGAGAAGCGATCGCCAACAATCCCGATCTGCGCGTCACCGCCGCCCGTCTGGAGCAGGCGGCACAGTACCTGGTCATCGCTCAAGCGGCACTGCGTCCGGCCATTGCTCTCGCCGGCACCGGCGGCGCCAAGGCTGGCGGCGGGGGCGATTCTACCTCCGCGCTGCAGGGCTTGGTAATCGCCGCCTCGTGGGAACTCGACCTGTGGGGACGCGTGCGATATGAGCGCAACGCGGCCCGCGAAGCGTATGCCTCGGCGCAGGCTGATTTCGAATTCGCGCGTCAGTCGCTGGCCGCTGCCACGGCCAAGGCATGGTTCGCCGCGACGCAGCTATCGCTGCATGTCGAACTCGCAGGCCAGATGGCCGATTCGGCGCGACAACTTCAGTCGCTGGCGGAAGCACGCGAAAGGATTGGCGCCGGCGCGCAGGCCGATACGGCTCTTGCTATAGCAACGGCACGTGATTTCGACAACACGCTGCAGCAAGTTCAATTTGCGCGTGGTCAGGCACTACGTGCGTTGGAACAACTCGTCGGCCGTTATCCAGCCGCAGAAGTGGCCGCGCGTGCGGAGCTCTTGGCGTTGCCGGAACCGTTGCCTGCCGGAATCCCGCTCCAGATGCTGGAGCGCCGACCCGACGTGATCGCAGCGGAGCGGCGCGTCGCCGCCGCCTTCAACCGCGTCGGCGAAGCCAAAGCAGCGCGCCTGCCGAAGATTACGCTGAACTTGAACTTCGGAGCATATGCCAGCGAGATCCTCGAGCTGAAAGAGGACTACGAGAATCCAAGCGGCGGCTTGGGTGCGCGGCTGGTAGTGCCGATCTATCAGGGCGGTGCGCTCACGGCCCAGGTGCAACTTCGCACGGCCGAACAGAAGGAAGCAGTGGCGCAGTATGCGCGGATCGCATTGCGCGCCATTGGCGAGGTCGAGAACTCACTCTCCGCGAACGCCTCGCTCGCGGCGCGCGTACGGTCTCTCGATGAAGTGCTGCGCGAACAAACGCGCGCGCTTGCGTTCACTGAGACGAAACTTCGCATCGGCCGCACGGATCGCCGCGCGCTCGAACAACAGCGGCTCAACGTCCAGCAGGCACGGCTTGCGCTGCTGAAAGTGCGTAGCGATGAACTGGCAGAGCGTGTCAATCTGCATCTCGCCCTGGGCGGGCGGTTTGCGCCGCCGGACTCCTAAGGCGGGATGCCACAGTGAGGCATTCGCCCGAGCCACCGAACGGCCCTGCCAGCAGCATGCTCCTGATGCTGGCGATCGTTCTATTGCTTGCAGGCAGCTTCTGGACGCTGTTGCCGTTCCTCGGCGGCGTGGTCTGGGCAGTCATGATCGTGGTTGCGACCTGGCCCATTTTGCTATGGATACAGCGTCATGTCGGGGGCCGGCGGTCGGTCGCCGTCGTACTCATGACGCTGCTCGTTCTGACTGCCTTCATCCTGCCCATCACAGTCGCGATCGTCGCGCTGCTCGACGCAGCCAAGCACACACCTGCCATCGTGAGCGATTTTTTCGCACGCGGACTGGGGCCGCCACCACCATGGCTCAGCGGCGTGCCCATCGTCGGTGAGCAACTCGCCCAGCGGTGGCAAACATTGTCCGGAGCCGGACCGGAAGCGCTCGCCGAATCCTTTCGGCCGTACATGCGCTCGGCCGCCGGTTGGGCGATGGCAGTGACCGGCGGCGTGGGAATGATGATCGTGCGCGCACTGCTGACGATGGTACTCGTCGCCATACTTTATTTGCACGGCGAGAACGCGGCGAGAGGTGCACTCGCCGTCGCGTATCGCATGGGCCGGGAACGCGGCCAGGAAGCCTTGCGGCTCGCGGGACGCGCAACTCGCAGCGTTGCGCTTGGTGTCGTCGTCACTGCCGGGGTGCAGTCCATTCTCGCCGGTCTTGGTCTCTGGCTGAGCGGCGTCCCTTACCCGGGCGTGCTGACCGCGATTGTGTTGATACTGGGGATCGCTCAACTCGGCCCACTGCCGATACTGATGCCGGCGGTGATCTGGCTGTACTGGACGGGAGCCGCAAGCTGGGCGACCGCGCTTGCAGTGTGGAGTCTGCCTGTCATGGCACTCGACAACGTCCTGCGACCGCTGCTGATCCGTCGCGGCATGCCGCTGCCGATGCTGCTGATCATCGGCGGTGTGATAGGTGGCTTGATCGGCTTTGGAGTGGTGGGACTCTTCGTTGGACCGGTCACGCTCGCCGCGACGTACACACTCGCGAAGGCCTGGGTCGCCGAAGGTGAACCGGACGCATCGACCACAAACCTGCTGGTCGATTCCGAACCACCCGGCAAATGATCACTGGCTATCGGAAGCGACGCGCGGCGCATTCCCGGAGAAAATAAGCTCGACGCGACGATTCTGCTGGCGCCCCGCGGCATTGTCGTTGCTAGCGACGGGCATCGCCTCTCCTTTACCCACTGTCGAAACCTGCCCTCCCGACACGCCCCGGTCCATCAAGGCGGTCTGCACGGCTTGTGCCCGTTGCTGCGACAATTCTTGATTCAACTCCTCCGAACCGGTGCTATCAGTGTGACCTTCGATGACCACTTTGCGATCGGCGTGGTCATGGAGCATCTTGGCGACTCGATCCAGCGTCGCGTAAGCGCCCGGCTTCAAAGTCGCCTTGCCGGTATCGAACAGCACATCGCCAAGCGTCACCACCAGGCCGCGATCGGTCCGATTCGCCCGCAGGTCCCGCAGCTCGTTCTCCAGACTTTGCGCGCGCTGTTGCGCGAGTTGAGCCTCGCGATTGCGCGCATCGAGCAGCACTTGCTGTCGCACTGCGGTGCCTTGCTCGATTTCCTCCTTTGCCTGCGCGGTGAGTATTTTCTGGTTGGCGATCTGCGCGTTGAGCTTGGCGATTTCGGCTTCGAAGCGAATATCATCGGCCTTGCCGCCGCGCTGGACGAGGGTGCTGGCCGTTTGTACCGACCCGCGCGCGGCCGCAATATTGGCCGCCGCGACGCCAGCGCGCGATGACGTCTCGAGTCGATGGACCATGTCGCTCGCCTCATTGAGTTCAGGAAAATTCTTAACCGGCGCGGATGCGCAAGCCGACAGCGCGGCGGCCACACTCATCGCCAGGGCCAGGGAGCGAATTCGTTTCATGACCAGCAACTCCGTTGTGCTCTTAACGTGGTAGTGCCGTAGCACGCTGCGCTTCCTGCCGCAGTGTGTCGATACTCGCCATAAGCTCATCCGCAGCCTTGCGTGCGACGGCGGTCTGCGATTTGGTTACTGCAAGCTCGGCATCGAGCTGTGCGTACTGTGCATAACGTTCCGCCTTCTTATCCTCACCCTTTTCGATGGCCTGCTTTGCTTGCGACAGATGGTCGCGCGCATGCTGCAATTCGATCGCTCCGCTCTCGGATCCTCCGAGCGCCTGCTGGGTCTGTGTGACCGCCGTTTCCGACCGGGTAACCTGCTCCTTGGTGAGCTCGGAGACTTCACTGCAACCCACGATCAGCGGGAAGGCCACCATGCCGATTGCAGCAATGCCGCAGGTGGAAATTGAATGTGTCATAGGCCAGAGCCTCCTAAGCGTCCGGGTGGGTGATACGACTTTCCCGCTCGATGTAGATGTATAGGATTCACGATCGGATACGGCATTGATATCGGTACGAGAGGCAAAATTCAGGACCGGAGGAACACTTGCGGCCTCATCCGCTCCGCAGAAAGAATAGTCACGTGTCACGCGGTGCGTACTCCCGCAAGCTCGCTGCGGCAACTTGCCGGGCTACACGCCCTTCCCTTCTTGCGTAGTCCACCATCGATGGATTTCGAGTAGCTTGCGCTAGACCCGACCGGACAGTAGTTGTGGCACTTCCGGCAACACCACGATGCGTCGCGTGGAGACAAGCGCGAGGTGGCAGGATGAGGCACAAACTCGGACTCGATTTGCTGACCCTTGCGGCTATCCTGGCGCTCGGACAGCTGCTGTCCGCAAGTCAGGCACAAGGCGCGGATCCCGCGCAAGGCTCAGCTCAGACCCAACCGACTCCTTTCAAGCCCGAAGAGCTGGAGCAGATCGTCGCGCCCATTGCCTTGTACCCGGACGCTCTGCTGGCGCAGATATTCATGGCGTCGACCTATCCGCTCGAGATCGTGCAAGCCGCGCGCTGGTCCAAGGAGCATCCAGAAATCAAAGGTGACGCCGTCGCGAAAGAGATGGAGAAGCAAGGCTGGGATGCGTCCGTAAAGTCGCTCGCAGCGTTTCCGGATGTACTGACGATGATGAACGAAAAGATCGACTGGACACAGAAGCTCGGCGACGCCTTCCTCGCGCAGCAAAAAGACGTCATGGCCGCGGTGCAGCGTCTACGGCTCAAAGCAAAGGAATCCGGCAACCTCAAGAGCAGCAAAGAACAGACGGTCAAGACCGAAGCTGCGCCCTCCGGTGCACCCGCACCGCAAATCATCGTCATCGAATCGAGCAATCCTGAAGTCGTTTACGTACCGACGTATAACCCGACCGTTGTGTACGGTGCGTGGCCCTACCCAGCCTATCCTCCGTATTACTACTATCCGCCGGCCTACGTCCCGGGTGCGGCATTCTTCTCGTTCAGCGTGGGCATGGTCGTGGGCGGAGCGCTGTGGGGTAATTGCAATTGGGGACACGGCGATGTCGACATCGACATCAATCGCTACAACAACTTCAATCGCAGCGAGATCAATCTAAACAAAAATACAAACATCAGCAATCGCGGCAACAAGAACACGGGTCAGTGGCAACATAACTCCAACCACAGGCAAGGCGTCGGCTATCGCGATACGGCGACCCAACAGAAATATGGTCGCGGCGCGAGCCAGCAGGGACTGCAGTCACGCGAGGGGTTTCGAGGTCGCGCCGATCAAGGCCGCCAACAGATTTCACGCGAAGGTACTGCGAATCAGCGAGACCTCGGCGGCAGCCAAATCGGGACGCGCGACTCGAGTGGCTCCCAGTACCGCGACATGGGCGCGTCACAGTCACGCGATTTCGGCGGATCGCAAAGTCGAGATTACGACTCGTTGCAGAGCCGAGATCGCAACAGCTCGTCGTCGTTACGAACCTCCGATGCTTTCGGCGGCGTCGGTAACGGTGCGAGTACGCGTGCGCTCAGTAGTCGCGGTGGCGCATCGCGTGGTGGCGGGCGGCGCTGAAGCAGTGCGAGGAGTTGCAGATGCGTGCATTCGTGACCTTGCTGATCCTGGTCGTCGCAACACAGGCGGCGTGCAGCCGATCAAGTCGTCAGAAGGACTTTGGATCGGCCGAGGAAGCCACGCAGGCGCTGATCGCAGCAGCGCAATCCGACGATCACCGCGCATTACTGGAGATTCTCGGAAAAGAGGCTGAACCCATGGTGAATTCGGGCGATCCCGTTCAGGACAGGAATTCGCGCGAGCGATTTCTGCAGTCGTACGCAACCGCGCATACGTTCGATACCAGAATCGACGGCGTGACCACACTCGAGGCTGGAACGGACAAGTGGCCATTTCCTTTCCCCATCGTGCAGCGTGACGGGCGCTGGAAATTCGACAGCACCGCAGGCTTGGAAGAAATCATCAACCGTCGTGTGGGGGCCAACGAGCTATCAGCGATCCAGTCCTGCCTGGCCTTCGTCGATGCGGAACGCGAGTACTACGCTCGCAACCCGGAGCAGGATTCACTGCTGCACTTTGCGCAAAGGCTAGTGAGCACCCAGGGTCGGAAGGATGGCCTGTACTGGCCGACAGCAGAGACCGAACAGCCAAGTCCACTCGGTGAAGCGTTCGCGCGGGCTCGCAGTGAGGGATACTTCAACGAGGACGCCTCCCAAACGACGCCTTACCACGGGTACCTCTACCGCCTGCTCACCTCGCAAGGGAGCCACGCCAAAGGTGGCGCCTACGGCTACATGGTCCACGACAAAATGCTCGGCGGCTTTGCGCTGATCGCGGCCCCGGCGGAATACGGCAGCTCGGGAGTGATGACGTTCATCGTCAATCACGATGGCGTCGTGTTGTCGAAGGACCTCGGCCCAATGACAGCGACGGCAGCGCAACTCATCGAAACCTTCGATCCGGATAAGAGCTGGAAGCGCGAAGCTGCCATCCAGTAGCCCGCCGCGAATGAGAGTGTCATGGTGGTATCGAAGTGGCTTGGGATGCTCAGGGTCGTACGTTCGCATGTTTCTGCGTCGCCAGAGCGTACGAGGCTGCCACCGACACTACTCACGCTTGGCGACGTTGGTTACGACGTTGGGCCAGGGAAGGCTTCCAACTCATCCCTCACGGCAGCAAGAGTTCTGGCGCATGCTTGACTGCAATTTGCTCTGCTCGATTCCCAATTAGCGGCGTTCTATGGTCAATCGTATCCTTCTCAGGTGACGATAGCTCATGGCTGTCCCGGACAAGCAGACGCAACGCGGCGGTGCGCCCCTGTCGCGGAGGCGAGACTTTCCCGCTGCATTTTTTGACGAATGCCGAGTTTCAGGTCGACACATCCGCCGCTGGTATTGTTACCTTATCTCTTGACAGAGATCGTACCAGGCATATCGTGCCGGCATGAATCTGAAACTTGATGAACTCATCGCCCAGGCAATGCAGTTGTCTGCCGAGGACAGAAGACAACTCGCAGAACTGCTGGCGCAAAGTACCGTATTTCAAGCACGCGAAGCCGCGGTGCCCTACGATGCATCCCAGGCAATGACCAAGTATCCAGCGCATAACGAACCCGGCATGACTGCAGTAACCGTCGTATTACCCGATGATCTTGCGAAACAGGCACAGGCTGCCGGTTTGCTTGGCGAAAAGTCGTTGGAGGAACTGATCCGCCGCGCTTTGCAGGAACAAAGTACCAGCGGACCTTCTAATGCACGTCAACGCCGCCGGCTCG
>JAIBJL010000266.1 GCA_020029545.1 Gammaproteobacteria bacterium | reverse complement strand
ACCAGCAGACCCGACACCAGAAAGCCCCCGCTGTTGAGTGTAATACCCAGTTCGATATCGCGGGCATTGACCATGTTGACCAGGTTTTGCAGGAACCAGTCGCGGTCATCCACCTGCGACAGATCGATCGATTCGTTCATGACCTTCCTCCGGTTCGTTCGTTGTATTCAAGGTGGGCTGCGCGGGCTACCTTAGCACTCCGCTGGTAACGGCTCGTTCGTAGTTGCCACACAGGCAGGATAGAGAGCTTCCACGGGGGTCACGGGGTAGGAAAAGGAAACCACAAATGAACATCGAGGCTTCTTTGACTTGACGGATGACGAGTCAAAGCTTGAATTAAGTGCCATTCGCCTCAGGCCGTCGTTAGCAACGAATCCGTCAAGCGAATTGATTCTTCATTCCGACCCAGTGATCCCCGTCCCCCCCGTGGAAATCTCCAATGCCGGACACGAGGTACGAGTCACACACCCAGCCTCTCGATTTCAGCGTAGGTGTTCTGCAGCCACCCTTTGACGCGCTGCCGCTCCAGCAACCCCAGGCCGGAGAGATCCTTGTCGCCGCTTTTCGCCGCCCAGAAGCTGGCACTGTGGGCATCGATCTTGTTCATCGCCGCTTCGTTCAGGCGTTTGATCGTGATCAGTTGCGCGCCGAGTGACAGTGCGCGCTCTTTTTCGCCGGAGCTGTCCAGAATCGTGAATTCCTCGCCGCGCAGCTGGTTCAGCACCAGCACAGTGCGCAGGCGACCTTCATACCGATCCAGCAGACGCTTGAGCAGGTCGACCGAATCCCGGCCATTGTCCATGACATGCCAGTAACGAATGTTCAGTCCCAGTTCGTCGGCGACTTCCAGTAGCTGCGACTCTTCCATCCAGCGTATCAGTGGCTGCTGCGTCTGTGCGGCAAGATCGACGAGGATGCGTCGCTCGGGATGTTCGGTTGCAGCTTCGACGATGGCGTCGAGGCTTTCATAGTTGTCGATGACCACCGGCGATGCATAGCCGGCATAGAAGCGCAGCAACGCACCATGCGAGCGATCCGAGTCGAAGCCGAGAAACGGCAGCGAGCGATCGATCATGTACTGCGCCAGCAGGCGCGCTACCAGCGACTTGCCGACGCCGCCTTTTTCACCGCCGACCAGATGAATGTTTGCCAAAGGAAGCTCCTGTATGTTTTGCGCGTAATGGGGTGATCGAGCCTGCAACGTCCGACAGGCTGCTGGCAACCAAGGTCAGCTGCAAGCACGGGATTGCAAGCAGCGGGCCAGCCCTGACTGATGCCACGACTGCCTGTTATACCTGACGCAGATGAAGGTTGACGCACCGGAATGTTCGATATTCCCCGCGCGCGTATCGATGCCGGTGCACGTCGGGGGCGACACCGGGAATGACCGCACGATAACACTACCGAAGCGATCCGGGACGAATCGAACGGTGCCGCGTGCGGGAAACCTCAGGGACAGATCTGGACAGATCTATTTTGGTTGCCATGCCACCGCGCTGTGGCTCGCTAAAAATCCCGCCCGGCTTGGTCAAGGCTGCGGGCTGCGTCCGTTGCTGGTACGGTCGTTAGCTCGCGACCGGCTACGGCCACGGCAAGAGGATTTTCTTACTCTTGCCGCAGCCTGTCGCCTGTAGCCCTCTCCTCAATACTTCACTTCGCCATGAATGACCCGCGGTGCCGCAGTCACGACCGGCTTGGTGCCGATGTACAGGGCCGACGAAGGATCGCTCGGATTCTGCAGCTCGGCGGCGGTCGGCAGCGTGACTCCAGTCGGGGTGACGAGACCTGCGCTGTCGCAAACGCTGGTGGGTTTGTTCGCGAAGCGGATCTCGCGGTCCAGCCACTTGACGAAGTAGGTCGTGTCGCCAAGCGTAACCTTGCCTTGCGTGGTGCTGAACGGGATAGTGAACGCGGCGACATAGCGCTTGTCTTCGCCATCGCCCTCGCAGGACACGACCGCATTGGTCGATGGCGACACGCAGTAGCCAGGTATGCCGTAGAGCTCGCCGAAGCCGCTGTACTGCAGCAACACATTCTGGCCGGCATAAGAACCGTACTTCGATTCGTTCGGCACGGCGAAGTTGACTTGCAACGGAGCTTCGAACTGCAGGAAGGTGCCGCTGGCATCCTTGACGGCCGCGAACTGGTTATACGAATTGGCGCCCGTTTCCCACTGGTAGTACACCTCCTGTGCGTTCACCTTGTCTTCACAGTAAGTATTCGAACCTGCAGCGCACTCGGTCGCAGCGAGATTGGTGAACAGCTTGCCCGAGCGGATACCGTTCTGATACTGCGGACTATGCGACAGCGCATCGCGATTCGTGAATGCGACAGCAGCATCGGAGGCGTCCTTGAGCACGGCCGCCGTAGCATCGGTGTGGTACACGATCTGGCTTCCTGCCGCCGCAGGAGCGAAGTTCTGCGATGGATTGGCGACATACGGCGAGCTCTGCTGCTGTTGCTGTTCGCTCAAGTCGAAATAGCTGCTCAGCGAGGCCGCTGTCGGGCAATCGCGCAGACAATACAGCGTGGCGGGCATTTCGGATGGATACACCAAGTCCTGCGCGCGATAGACGACATTCACCGCGTCCGAACTGGTAATCGTCGTGCGACCGCCGAGCGCGACGAAGACCTCGCCGCCGAGCGTATTCGAGTAGCCCTGCAAGCCGCTTTGCAGAGCCCAGAAGGATACGCTTACCGAGCGTTCCGGGGACAGCGCGACCTGGCTGCAGCCGTTCATGCCGCAATTCATTTCGGCCGTTGCCTTGAACGAGTTCTCCGCTTCGCTCCAGTAGATCTCGTACGACGTATTGGCATGTGCGCCGGCGAACAAGGCGGTGCCGTTGTTGCCGACGAATACGCTGAGTTTGACCTGGTCGATCTCGTGCAGCGAGCGAGTGTGCTTGGTGTGCTTCGTGAGCTTGCCCGGTGCCTTCAGCACGGTGTAGTCGGTACGCGTTGGCTCGCCGCCGCCGCTGTAGTCGACCTTCTGCACGGTGGCACCGTTGGTCAGCGCGCTCATGCCTTCGCCGGGCAGCCACAGGCCGCCGTAACCGAGGTAGCCGCGATACGTCGTACCGCCGCTGGCGAACTCGATCTGGAAACCGGACGAGCGATTGATGCGCGCACCGGTGACAGAGTCATACAAGCCGTAACGCCACACTGACATACCGGTGTCCGGGTCGCTCGCATCGCGACTGAAACACTGATCGTCGCCGTTGTGATCCTTGCGACGGAACAGCGCAGCGTTGTAAGCAAAGTCGAATGCCGAGTTCTCGTGAGAGTTGTCGACGCTCATGCGTCCCGTTCCGCTGGTGGTGCCGCTAGCGTTCAGCTGCACGGCCTTGATGCTGGGCTGTCCGTCGTCAGCACGCTCGTTCTCGAAATAGCGCATTCCGGCATCGCTGCCTTCGAGATACCCATTCATGGCACAGCCGGTGCCGTCGGTACCCGTGCCGCAATAGTCCAGGCGGAATTTGCCGTACGCATTGGTGGCGCTGGGGGCCTCCGTGGCTGACACGCGGACGAAGATCGTCGACTGTTCGCCGTCATTTTCTTCGTCGAGCCAGATGCGAGAGATCATCGGATCGGCGTTGCTGGCACGCGTGACATTGAGGTACGCCGTGTTGAAGCTGGTCGTCCCGTCGCCGGTCGCTTCGGCATCATTTTCGCACTTCGAGCCATCGACCAGTGCCGAGTAATTGCCTTCGTTCACCATCGCCTCGGGACGCATTGCCGACATAAGACAGGTGATGAAGTTGACCTGCTGGACGCCGCGCGACGTGGCGTCTTCGACATGGCTGTTCTGAGGATCGGCGTGATAAGCGGAAGTCGCTACGGGTTCGGCGAGTGCCAGCGTGGAATGAATCGCCAATGCCAGCGCCGAGAATTTCAACGTAGTAGTTTTCATAGTGAGTGTCCTCAGACGCAGTTCAAGTCGCATTGGTGGCGGTGACAACCGCGACCGTGCTCGGCAGAGCCACGCCAGTCACAATCTCGGGTTGCTCGACCACCACAGGAGGATTCGTGCTGACGACCGGTGCGGTGGACGTCCCATCCGATCCGCCACCACCGCAGCCAACGAAGGCGATGCAGAGCGCCGCGGCTGTCACGATCCGGGCTGTTTTCCGACCAGGAACTGTCATGCTGAAATCTCCATTGCGTTGAGCTGTTTCGCGAATCTGCACGAGGACACGACACCTGCCACAAAGGGGCAGGAGCCGTTCGGGCAATCATTGGGAACAGCGGCAAAGGCGTGCGGAACTACAGGCAACGCGGCATTGAATTCGGAAAGTCCGCCGTGGTTCACGGTATCGGACCGAGCCGCTCAGGGACTACCGGACCGTATACTCAGTTTTTTCTTGGTTGCAATGTCAACTTAGTGCTGGAGAGCGGTGACAGGCGCGCGTGCTGTCCGCGCGGGTTACGTCTGCGTAACAGATAGGCAGCGTGCGGATAGCATGCGGGCGCGCCAGCCGTTGCCGGCTGGATAGCGCATTGCCTGCCTCCAATACGTATCTCCCCTCGCAACCTGCAGCGCGTCAAAGCGTCTAATAGGGGTGTCTATTAGCGACTAGGGGTGTCTATTAACGACGTGTTTGATGGGTGTAATGCAGGCATCGATGGATACGGGCCTTTGAGCAATGATGCGATGCGCCATGGCCTTCGACCCACGACATTCCACTTGTGGGGGCGCACCGCGTCACGCTGGAGCGAAGGACGCTAACCATTCACTGTGACAACCAGGAGACTTTCATGCCGAACGAACGTACCAATAATCCGTCCACGGGCAATCCGGCGGAGGATCGCAATCGCGCCGGCCAGATGGGCGATGAGTCGCGGCGCAATCAGCAGACGCAAGCCAATCCTTCAGGACCCAATCCTTCAGGACAAAGGCAGGCCGGTCAGAATCAGCCTGGCCAGAATCAGGCGCGTCCCGGACAGCAGACCGGCGGCTCGAAGTCGGGGCAGCAGAGCCAGGACCACATGGCCCGACCGCAACAGGGCAGTGAAAAATTGACCGGCGACAAGCTGTCATCGGCAACTCAGCAGGGCACTCGTCAGCAGAAAGGTCGCGACGACGACAATCGCGGCAATCGCTAAACCTAAATAAAGCTGACCGATGCCTGCACTCCAGCCAGCCGCCATCGCGACTGGCTGGGATCTGGCGGTTCGGCATCGAAGGCTGTGTCCTCGCTCAATCGACGCGATGCTCAAGGTCGAGGCCGGCGAGCAATGCGTCGACTTCGCGCTCCGCGCGCAGCCAATCGTCGAACTCGCCGCCCGGCGCGAAGCCTCGAGCCTCCGCGTAGGCGTAGGCGCTTTCCGCGATACGTTCGTAGCGACTCTTGTAGCTAAGCTGCTCACCGACGAACTTTACCTCCGTGGCGACGGCGTCGTTGGCGGTGATTCCGGGAATATCGGCATTGGGGGCGGGCAGATCCGTCGGAGCCGGTTTGCGCCGTCGGCGCGCAGGGGTCACTTCCTGGGTGCCTGATGCCTGGTTGTCTGAGGTCGATGCGGTTGTTTTAGGTGTGGATGAGCGGGCGCGCTGACGTGTCGCCATGACAGTTCCTCGAAAATAGGTTAGCGCCGCCGCAGGCAGCGCACCCTACGCAAGGACTGACGATGCAGAAAGTTCCGTTGCGCCTAGCAGAATTTAGATTGCCCATTGCAGCCGCGAGACTGAACTCGCGAGATGGGTTCGAGGGACTTAGCAGGAGACGCGCCAGGTGACCGAATTGTCACTGGCAGTTCACCCCTCGCGGCTGGATATTTGATGATATTGAGGTGTGGGTAGCGAGTGATGCCAGGACGACAGTGGCTGGGAACCGCCAGCGGCAGCAGCGCGTACGGCTGAAACCGCTTCGCAACATTTCCGTCATGGGATTGAGCGTAGCGTATGCAGAGGTTGAGCAACGTTTCCTGGGAGGACCTCCAATGGCTGCTGCCGATCATGTGTGGGGACTGGTGCTCGCTGCGGGCGAAGGGAGTCGGTTGCGTGCACTGACCACGCGTCCGTGCGGCACTGCCGTGCCTAAGCAATTCTGTTCTCTGGACGGCGGCCCGACGCTCCTTGAAGACGCCCTATCGCGCGCCGGCGGAGTAGTCGCCGAGTCGCGCATCTGCACGATCGTCGCGCAGCAGCATCGCGAATGGTGGACGCAGGTACTACACCGCACGCCGGAGAAGAACATCATCGTGCAGCCGCGCAATCGCGGCACCGGCATTGGTGTGCTCTATTCACTGCTGAATATTCTGTCGCGGGACCCGCAGGCCCGCGTGGCGTTGCTGCCGGCCGATCACTATGTACGCGATGAATCGATACTGCGTCAGTCGCTGAAGACTGCAATGAAGTGTGTCGAGCAGGACGACCGCGTTCCGGTCCTGCTCGGTCTGGAGCCGGAGGAGACCGACGTGGAACTCGGTTACATTCTGCCCGGCACCGCTGACGCCAGCGGTGCGCGAGCGGTGCGGCGCTTTGTGGAAAAGCCCGATGCGGAACTGGCCAGTCGCATCATCAGTGAAGGCGGTCTGTGGAATGCCTTCATCATCGCGGCCTCGGCGCAAAAACTCCTCGATCTGTTCACGCGTCATTTTGCGTCCGTGGTCATGGAAATGCGCGTGATCCTGAATCGTTGTCGGCAGGCTGGACTGCCGGATTCCGCGGGCTGGTCGACGATCGTCGACATGTACGGGCGCTTGCCGGAAATCGATTTTTCACGCGATCTCCTCGAAGGGCGTGAGGCGGCACTGCGCGTGTTGCCTGTGCCACTATGCGGCTGGAGCGATCTGGGAACGCCGCGCAGGGTCGCCGAGACATTGCGGCGCCTCGGTAGCGAGCGGGCGGGCGGAGCGCGGGTGGTCCCTCACCATCGTGCCGAACTCGATCCGTCGCAACACATCAA
>JAIBJL010000265.1 GCA_020029545.1 Gammaproteobacteria bacterium | reverse complement strand
GGTACGGCGGCGCCGCTGGCCTATATTGCGTGCGCCATCGTGATCGGCCTGGTGGTGTTGTGTTTTGCGGAAGCCGGCAGTCGCATTCATTCGACGGGTGGCGCGTATGCGTACGTCGAGGCGGCCATGGGTCCGTTGTTCGGTTTCATCGCCGGATGCCTCATTTTCACGACGGGCATGTTCGCCGCATCGGCAGTCTTCAACGGTGTGGCACGTTCGCTGATCGCGCTGTTCACGCCGCAAGCCTATCCGTGGCTGGTACGCGCGCTGATAGTGATCTTCGTGTCGGTTCTCGTCAGTCTGAATCTTCGTGGTATCCGTAACAGCGCGCGCGTGCTGGAGACGATCACGGTCCTCAAGCTGATACCGCTGCTGGCCTTCATTGTCATTGGCGCATTCTTCGTCGATCCCGCCCACTGGGTATGGAGCGATGTCCCCAGCAGCAGCGCGGTACTGGGTACTGCGGGTATCGTGATCTTCGCGTTCTCGGGGATCGAAGGGGCGACCATCCCCAGCGGCGAAGTCAAAAACTCGGCACGCACGGTACCGCTCGCGATCCTGCTGGCGCTTGGTGCTGCGACGATGCTCTATATGGCGATTCAATACGTGGCGCTCGGGATCATGGGACTGGCGCTGGCCAACACCGGACGCGTGCCGCTCGCAGCCGCAGCCGAGGTGGCGCTCGGTCCCGCGGCGCGGGCGGTGATGATCGCAGCGGCGGTGGTCTCGATGTTCGGTTATCTCAGTGCCAACGTGCTGTCCGAGCCGCGCGGCCTGTTCGCCATGAGCCGTGACGGTTTTCTGCCGCGGCTGCTGAGCCAGGTCGATCCGAAATATCACACGCCAAATACCGCGATCATGATTTACGGCGTGATGGTCACCGTCATCGCATTGTCCGGCAGCTACGAATGGCTCACGATCTTCGCCAATCTCGCCGCGCTCGCGTTGTACTTTCTCAACGCCATCGCAGTGCTGATCCTGCGCAAGCGCAATGTTCGCAGCGAAGCCGAGCCCTTCGTGATTCCAGGCGGACCCCTGGTGCCGCTGGCCGCGTGCGTCTCCATCGCCTGGCTGTTCTTCGAGACGGCGCGCGACGGATCGCAGTTGATCGCGCTGCTGATTGCGTTGGCGATTATCCTGGCGCTGTACGGATTGCGTTCGTTGCGACGGCGCTGACGGAGGGTAAAGCTCGGCGTGCGTCTCGCGTACCGGCGTCATGGCACAGCGCTCGGGATAGCCGGTACCAGTTGCGAAACGCGTGCGGTCTGCGGGATCACGAGTTGCGCGGGTTCGGGTGGCGATGCAATCACAGCTTCTCAATGTCGCCGGTCAGATCATGAGCGTGGCGACACCCCAGCCGATCATCACAATCCCGGCGCCGCGTCCGACCCAGGGTCCCAGAGGCAGCACCTTCTCGATCAACACCAGAAGGGTGAGTGCGGCGATCCAGATCAGATTCATCACGCCGCCTATGAACAACAGTGCCATCAGCATCCAGCAGCAGCCGATGCAGTACGCTCCATGCAATGCGCCAAGACGCAGCGCGCCGCGGCCGTGCGGACGCCAGTGACGTGCAAGAAATGCTGCCGGCGTACGACACAGTGCGAGGCAGACATTCTTCAGCGGCGAGAGCTGATAAAGGCCGGCGGCGATCAGGACGGCACCCGACAACCAGCGGCTCTGCGACCCCATCATCATTGCCGAGACCAGCCCGGTGCGTTCCAGCACCCAGTGAAGCGCGGCGGCGACAACGGCAAATCCGAGCCAGGCCAACAGATAGCCTGACGCAAAGGCACCGGTCGGTGCCAGCATGTCCTGGTGTTGACCCTGCGCGAAGGCGTGGCGATGCACGCGTGCATAGATCAAGATGGCGGGCGTCGCGCTCGGCGTCATCATGGCAATCATCATGATCCACCACATCGCAATCAGCAGCGCCCAGTGAGTGAATGACCATGCGATGCGTCCGGTTGAAGCGGCAGCGCTCATGTCCATGCCGGGCATGAGGTCGTGGGTTTGCAGGTGCGGGAACAGCGCAAGCGTGGTCAGCTCGCGCGCGCTCATACCGAACCCTGCTCCCGCAACGATATAGAGCCAAGCCAACGCGCATAGCACGGCCAGCCCGGCAAGCGTGATCACGCGGTCGCGTTTGAGCAGGCGCTCGAATGCAGGCGCCTCGGACATGCAGCGTCAGGGTCGCACGACACCGTGACTGTTAAGGTGTAACCGGGCGAACTGACCGTAGGTGTCTCGCATCGCGACCTGCACCGGACCCCGGGTCGTGCTCGACGCACTGCCGATCTCGGCGACGGTGTATTCGAAACCTTCCGGCAGGACGATTTGCGCGCGGGCCTCGGCACCGGTCACTTTGTTATGCAGCGGTTCGCCCCGAGTATCGATATAGTTTGCGACGAAAATTCGACCCCTGCGGCCGTCGATGTCGAGATCAAGATCGATCTTGGTGAAGACAGGCGCGTTCATTTTGGTGACGGTCGAGGCATAAACGGCGAACATGGTGGCGAACGGGTCGGTGTCCTGCCCCGACATGATCTTCAACAGCGCTTCACGCTGCGCTTCGCTGGCATTCTCGTCGATGAACGCGATGGCTTCGCCATTCCCCTCGTGGATCGGTCCCGGCCACTTGAAAATTGCTGCAATGCGCAGACCGTCAAGCCTGGTCTGGCCGTGGTGGCCTTCGTCGATCTGGATACCGGCCACCGCATGGCAGTGGCCCTTGTCCGGCAGCGCATTGAATTGGCAGTTGCAGCCATACTCACAGGTGCAGTTGACCAATTCGCGGCCCTTGATTTCCCAAGGTGTCATGGCGATCTCCTGTGGCGTTGGAGCTTAAGGGACGGTTTGAGGATACTCCGTCCGTTCGACATCGACGACTGCACTGGCGACCAGTAGCTGCAATTCAGTAGCTGCAATGAGGCGATCCTGTCTAGCTGCTAGTTCCCCATCGGCGTGCCGCCGACTTACATGGATGTAGGAAGTGCCCAGCTGCGTCGGGAACGCAGCCGGCCGACCCGGAAGCATGAAACGTTTCTCACCGAGTGCCACCTGGGTACATGGATGTACCCCGCCGCGAAGGCGGCGAGAGTCGAGCAAAAATCACACTTTTTGCTCGGCTCCACGACCCTCGTGACAGGGAGTCCGATGGGTCGTTTCACATTAGGGCGCTCTCTTTCGGGTGCGGCCAACCTTGAGGGGCGGCCGGGTCCGTTCAGCCCTTGCGCCGCGCACTCAGTACATTCGGCAGCCCTTGAATGCGCGTCAGCACGCGTGACAGCTCCTGCAAATCGTGCACTGTCACTTTCAAATTCATGTCGGCGACACCATCGCCCGCATCCGTCACGGTGTTCATGGCGTGGATGTTGATCTTCGAATCGGCGAGCACGGCACTGATGTCGCGCACCAGGCCGCGGCGGTCGAACGCCCGCACATTGACTTCGACTGGGAAGGAACGGTCTTCACCCGTACCCCAATCGACCGGAATGACGCGTTCGGGATGCTCTACCGCAAGACGCTTGAGGTTGGGGCACTCCTCACGATGAATGCTGACGCCGCGTCCCAGCGTGATGAAGCCGGCGATTTTTTCCGGGGGCACCGGTGCGCAGCAACGTGCCAGGTGCGACAAGAGATCGTCGACGCCATCGACCGTGATGCCCGAGGAGGGTCGTGTCGTCGGGGCCGGGCGTCGCGGCACGATGGACGGCAGGTCCTGCGGTTGCGTGCGGCGTTGAATGGCGCCGGTGATCTGCGCGATGGTGATCTCGCCTTCGCCGATCGCCAGGTACAACTGCTCGGCGGTGCTGAACTTGAATTCGGCCACCAGCTCCGGCAGCGTGACATTGTGAATCGCGAGTCGCTGCAGTTCGCGCTCCAGCAACTGTCGCCCCTGCTGGCGATTCTGGTCTTCATCCTGCTTGCGGAACCAGGCGCGCACCTTGGATCGATTGCGCTGTGAGGCCAGGTAGCCGAGCGATGGCACCAGCCAATCGCGGCTCGGGTTGGCATGCTTGCCGGTGACGATCTCGACCTGGTCGCCGTTGTTGAGCGTGTGGTTGAGCGACACCATCTTGCCGTTGACCTTGGCGCCGCGGCAGCGATGACCCAGTTCGGTGTGCACGTGATAGGCAAAGTCGAGCGGAGTGGCGCCGCGCGGCAGTTCGATGACTTCCCCGCGGGGCGATAGCGCATAGACACGGTCTTCGAAGATTTCGGAGCGCACGCGCTCCAGGAAATCATCTCCGCTTTCGGTATCGCGCCCCGTATCACGCCCTGTATCGCGCTCGATCGGTTCGAGAATCTGCCGCAGCCAGATGATTTTCTGCTCGTACGCCGGGTTCGCCTTGCCGCCTTCCTTGTAACGCCAGTGGGCGGCCACGCCGAGTTCGGCATGCTCGTGCATTTCGCGCGTGCGAATCTGTATTTCCACCGGCAGCTTGCCGGGACCGATCACGGCTGTGTGCAGCGAGCGATACAGATTGTCCTTGGGTGTCGCAATGTAGTCATCGAATTCGCCTGGAATGTACGGCCACAGGCTGTGAACGATGCCCAGCGCGGCGTAGCAATCGGCAATCGATCCGACCAGCACCCGCACGGCGCGGATGTCGTAGAGCTGTTCGAACGACAGACCCTTGCGCTGCATTTTGCGCCAGATGCTGAAAATGTGTTTCGGCCGGCCGGCGACCTCGCAATCGATGCCGGCTTGCGTCAGCGCGGTCTGAATCGCCTTGATCGTGTCCTCGATGTACTTTTCCCGATCGGCGCGCTTGGAGGCCAGCAGGCCGGCAATGCGCCGGTAGTTGTCCGGATCGAGATAGCGAAAGCTCCAGTCCTCCAGTTCCCATTTGAGCTGCCAGACGCCCAGTCGATTCGCGAGCGGGGCATAAATTTCGCGTGTTTCCGTCGCGATGCGTTCGCGCTCGACGGGTGGGGCATCGCGGCTTTCGCGCAGCAAGTGCAGTTGTGCCGCCAGCTTGATCAGGACCAGTCTGGGATCAGTGACGATGGCCAGCAGCATCTTGCGCAGTGCCTCGGCCTGCTGCGCCGACAGTCCCGTACCGGCGCGCGGCGGGCTTGCCAGGCCGAGCGAACCCAGCCGTAGTAATTCGGTGGCCACCTGATAGGGCGCGGCGCCAAACAGTGCGATTGCCTGGCTTTCGTCGAGCTGCTGTGCCTCGATCAAGGGATAGAGGAAGGCGCCCCGCAGAATGTCGTCGTAGTCGGTGAGTCCGCTGACGATCTCGGTGATTGCCTGAGCGCGACGCACGACGGCGGCGCCGGCGGCATCCCGCGCAGACAGCGCCGCGACGAACTGACGCGCCTCAGGCAGGAGCACGTTGCTGGCAGTGGCGGTTACGCTGACATCGGTCGCTGGCATCGTTCGTCATCGAGGGAGTCTTTGCCGTATCATACCGGCAGCCACCGCGAAGCCATGCAATCGATCGCTGGGCAGCTGATTGCTGGCCCAGGCACAGGCATGTGCCCGCCGCATACGCGGCGAGCGATGCGGGAAAAGTCATGCCTTTTCCCGTCATCGCCATGGCGGCCGGCGTTGTTCCATACAACGCTCGGCATGCCCTATGTCCTTGTAGGTCACGTGTGGCAGGATGCCCGAGTCGCGTTTCATAGTAGCGGGGAGTACAACTTGCGCAGAGTCAGGCGTCCGCAAAGTCTCGCCGACCTGTTTCCGGCGCGCCGCGAAACCGCGCTGCCGGCGCAGGCGCGGATCCTGGGGCTGGACCCGGGTTCGGTCTGCACCGGCTATGCGGTCGTGCAGACTGCAGGCGTCGATGTGGCGTACGTCGTGAGTGGCTCGATTCGCAGCCGGGGCGAAACGTTCGCCGACCGGTTGCGGGATATTTTCGCGGGTGTCGCCGAACTGGCTGCGGAATACCGGCCCGACGAAGTGGCGATCGAGCGCGTGTTCATGCATCGCAATCCCGATAGTGCGCTCAAGCTGGGGCAGGCACGCGGCGCCGCGCTGAGTGCGACATTCCAGTGGCGACCGCGCGTCTACGAATACGCACCGCGCGAAGTGAAACTCGCCGTGGTCGGCAGCGGTGCAGCGCAGAAGGATCAGGTACAGATGATGGTCAGACAACTGCTCAAGATTTCCGGACCGGTCGGCGCCGATGCCGCCGATGCGCTGGCGATCGCGTTGTGCCATGCCCATTCGCGCCGGCTGTACGGCATGCCGGTCGCCAGCGGCGGACTTTCGTGACGCGGCCTGCCATCGCCAAACGGGGCGCGGGTCCGTTGCGATGCGGCGAACCTTCCCGATGATGGGACGATCCCGATGATCGGATTCCTGCGCGGACGCCTGGCGGCCAAGCAGCCGCCGCAATTGCTGATCGATGTGGGCGGCGTGGGTTACGAGGTCGAAGCGCCCATGTCCACATTCTATGGCCTGCCGGCACTCAATGCGGAAGTCAGCCTGTTCACGCACCTGGTGGTTCGCGAGGACGCTCACATCCTGTTTGCTTTCGGCAGCGAACGCGAACGCCGTCTGTTTCGCGAGTTGCTCCGGGTATCGAATGTCGGCCCGAAGCTCGCGCTGGCATTGCTCTCGGGCATGAGTGTCGATGCGTTCCTGCTCTGCGTGGAGGGTAACGATGCCGACACGCTGGTGCGCATTCCCGGTGTGGGTCGCAAGACCGCCGAGCGGCTGTTGATCGAAATGCGCGATCGCATCAAGCATCTGGGCGAATCGGCAGGTGCGCTGCCGATCGCCGGGCGTCCGGTCGATGCCGGCGTCGGCGCCCAGGCGGAAGCGTTCAGCGCGCTGATTGCGCTGGGCTACAAGCCGGCGGAAGTCACGCGCTTGTTACGCAGCGTCGATGCCTCGGTGCAGACGACCGAAGAAGTCATTCGCCGCGCGCTGCAGGCAGCGACCACCGGATGAACGCAGTGAA
>JAIBJL010000600.1 GCA_020029545.1 Gammaproteobacteria bacterium | reverse complement strand
ATTGTTCCAGCCAGCAGCGGGAATACACCCAGTCGTAGGTCTCGGGCCAGCTGCCGAACTTCTCGATGTCATCGAAATAAACTGCGCTGCGCTGTCCGGCCTCGGCCAAACTCTCGATGTAGCGCAGGACTTCGCGTGCCGGCCTGAATGGAATACGGTGGCGCAGGGTTTCGGAGATCGGGAACAGATCGAGCCGGCGGCCGTCCTCCTCGGTGCTGAAGCAGCCATCGAGCGCTTCGGCCTGCAGGCCGGTACACAGAAAGTGGTAATCATCCACAGGAACGTAGCGGATGCCGCAATCGGCCAGACTGGGGACTACGGTCGCTTCCCATACCCTTTCGGTTAACCATGCGCCGCTCGGTGGGCGGGTGAAATGCTCTCGCAATTTGCGCGATAGTTCGTCGAGCTGCCGTTTGCGATCGCGTTCGGGAATCGCCGCGAGTACTGGCTCGCAGTCGCCGGAACCGAACATCTCGACCTGACCGCGGGCGACCATTTCCTGAAGCAGTGCCATGTCCTGGGGAAACCGTTCGAGCAGCCAGCTCAACAACCAGCCGGAGAAATGTGCGCTGAAGCGAAACGCCGGAAAGCGGTAGAGGGTTTCGAAAAACGGTTTGTAGCATCGTTGATGCGCTTCAATCATGACTTCGTCGAAGTTGCCTACCGGCTGATGCGCATGAACTCCCAGCAACAGTTCGATCTTCTTCAAAGCGATTCCCGTGTCTGGCGCATCAACTCGCCCGACGCATGGTGCCGCCTTGCTCGGGGTCGCCGCCACCGCGTCCGATTGGCGACTCCAGCGCCGTCGGGACTGGCAGCTCGAGCAGTCGGTACAGCTCGCGCAAATTGGCACGGAACAGTCTGTCGAAGGTTTCCACTATCTGCGGCGAGTTGTGCGCGCCGAACCACCAGAACCAGTCCGAACTCTCGCAGCGGCCGAGTTGTGCCGTCGCCGCATGACGGGCGTGTTCATCGAGCCGTTCGCTCGCGAGGGCCCGGTCGAAGACTTGTTTGGCAGCGCAAAGCAGATCCCACGCGCGATTTTTTTCTGGATCGCCAACCCAAGTAGACAGCGTGCCATAGACCCAACTGCCGGCGACCAGCGAATCGAGTCGGCCGGTCAATACGGGCGGCTCCTGTAGAAGTTCGGCGAAAGTGGTTACACGGATCAGCTTGCTGCGGGTCAGTTCCTCGTAGAGGTGATCGAGAAAGTAGTAGCCGTTGTACGGGTAGTATTCCCAGGCGTTTTCGCCGTCGAGAATGACGCTCACCACCGGCCGCTCGTCGTCGTTGGTCGACATGGCGATGTGCTCGAGTTCTGCGACAAAATTCGCAGCGGCATCGTTGCCATGCCACTTCGAGTATTCGAATCCGACTAGATCCGACAACCTCTCGTCGCGGAAGAACAGCATCGGCCCGACGCCGCCGACACGGTAGGGGCGGTATAGCCGCTGCGCGCGCTGAGCCCCGAAAGTTGCACGATCCAGCTGGAGGCTGTTTGCCAACACCGATTCGCTGCTCGCAGCCCATTGGCAGCCGGCATCGCCGAGCAGAGCGACGAAGGCGTTCGACAGCGCCCCTTCGGCCGGCCACATCCCGAACGGCGGGGCGCCGAAACGTGTTTCATGGCTGGATCGTCCGGCCTCGATCTGGGCGCAAACGCGTATGCGCCCACCTGGGTACGCGCCGACCTGCGGCAATACGACATCCGGCTGAGTCTCGCGGGCGCAGGCAAGGTCGAGCATCAGGGGCGACAGCGGATGCGCAAACGGCGTGGCGGACAATTCGATCTGCCCCTTGCGCGCCAATGCCCGATAGCGCGGAATAAGTCCGCCGATTATTTCTCCGATCTGGCCGAGCAGCGCCTGTCGGTGAGCGCGATCGAAGCCTGAACCCTTCGACAAGAGCTGAGCTATGAGCGGGCGATGCCGCCTTTCGGATTCACCGCACCAGGCGAGGTGGTACCAGGTCACCAGATCGCTGAAGTAGTCGGCGGACAAATAGGCAAGCCCGGCATCTGCGTCGCCGTCGGTTGTCGCGCGTGTGAACAGGTCATGCAGGCGCGCATACTGGGGGTAGGGTCGCAGCATCGTCTCGTGGCTGCTGCGAAAGCATGCGCTGACCAATGCCGTGCGCTCCTGCAGGGAAAGCGTTCCCAGGTCCGGTCGCCCGAGAAAGCCCAACAGCGGATCTCGCAATACGCCGTTGCTGCATTGTTCGGCGTAATCCTCGATCTGGTCGAGCAGGACAGGAACGAAGTTGACCACGGCTCGCATCTTTGGATGGCGCTCGAAATGTGCCGCCATGTCCGTGTAATCCTTGATCGCATGCAGATAGGTCCACGGCAGCACGAATTCGCTGGTGCTGCCGTCGGCCGCCAGCCGGTAGTCCGGCTGGTGCATATGCCACATCAGGACCAGGTCGACGCCGCGTCCCATGCGCGTCAGCTCAATACGTGCAGGGCCTGCCCGAGCATCGCTGCGGTGACCAGCGTGACACCGCGATCCGTGACGCGAAAGCGCCGGCGGTCGCTTGCCGGATCTACCCCGATCTTCAAGCCCTCGGGTATGGTCAC
>JAIBJL010000038.1 GCA_020029545.1 Gammaproteobacteria bacterium | reverse complement strand
TTCGATTTGCCGTACGAGAAGATCCTGGCGTGGTTTCAGGCGGGCGTGGCGAAGGACCGGGTGACAGTTCGATCGGCGCGCGAGCCGACCTTCGACCGAATCACAGTGGGCATGGCGCCCGGGGGCGCGGTGGCAGTGTGGGTGGCCGGCCAGGAGTGGCGCGAAGTGTTCTTTGGCCAGGCGGAGCCGTATGAGGATGTACTCACGAACTCGATGCGACGCGAGCTTACGCCTGCCGAGCGCGCGGAGTATGTGCGCCGCAATCTTGAATCGTCGCTGACCCCCGAGCAGTTGGCGGAGCTGAAAAAGAACGGTCCGCCGATCGGCCGCTGGGCGTCGTATCGCAAACAGTATCGCTGGGTGCCCACGTTCGTGGAAGCGGGGCGATCCCAGTACGTCGATGTTCCCTTCTTCAATGGAGAAGAGTATCGACTGCTTCTTCATCTCAACGAGGAGACCGCCAAGCAGGCGCGCGGGGTGCCGACCCTCCTGTCGTTCTCCTATCTGGTGCCCGGAGAAACAGCCAAATATCCTTTCACCGTTCGTTTCAACGAGGAAGAAATCTTCGCCACGTTCGAACGCTTGGGTGCGAACAACGAGCTGGTTCACATCGAGATGGATCCGAAGCTGCCGAGGAATCAAACCACGGTGCGCCTGTACAACAGCAAGGAATCCATTCAGCTCAGTAAGTGCTTCATCGAAGACTGACGTGAGCTGGCCCGTGCGGCCAGCGATCGAGATGCACGTCCGACTGGCGGTGCACTACGGAACTGTTACATCGACCTACGACTGATCCATGGCCATCCTGACCGACGAACATATTGCGGACGCCTACCATCATCAGACCGAGCGAGTCTTCGATGATGCGCCCTTTGTTTGGTTACAGCGCTCGCGCGCGGTCAATCAGCCGCACTACGACCGTACCGATCTGGCTGCGCTGGATCGGCGGCTCGGTTCCCTCGTTGAAGCACTGCTGACGACGCCGCAGCAAGCCTGGAGCCGGTGCGCGCAAGCACTGCCAACGGCGAGTGCCGGGGAGGTGTTCGTGGCTGCCGCCATTGCATTTCGCGGTTCGGATGTACGGTGTGTCCAGCAGGCAGTGGAAGCGGGACTGTCGAGCGAATCTCGCTTTCCCGGTCTCCTCAGCGCACTGGCCTGGTTGCCGGATTCGATCGCCCACCCATGGATTCACCGCTTTTTGCGCAGCAAGAAAATGGATCACAAGCATCTCGCGGTGGCGGCGTACAGCGCTCGATGCGAAGATCCGGCCGATGAGCTCACCCTGCTGTTGCAGCGCGAGGATTGCCTGTCTCACCACAAGCTGTACTGCGGCATGCTGCGCTTGGCCGGTGAGTTGAAGCGAGTCGATCTATTGCCAGCTGCGCAGCGAGCGCGGCATGCCGATCATCCCGATGTGAAATTCTGGGCGCATTGGGCAACGGTATTGCTCGGTGACGCCGATGCCGCTCACGCGCTGCATCCGTTCATCGCGGCAGCCAGCGCGCATCGCGCGGCGGCGCTCGATCTGTGCATGCGTGTTTTGCCCTTGCCCACCGCGCGTCAGTGGATCAGTGCCTGGGCGCTGGATCATACTCAGGTGCGCACGACGATCCAGGCGATTGGCGTGCTGGGCGATCCGTTGGCGGTGGACTGGCTGCTGCCGAAAATCCGAGCGCCCGAGACGGCGCGCTTGGCCGGCGAAGCCTTCGCCACCATCACCGGCATCGATCTGGTTGAACAGAAGCTCACGCGAGTTGAAGAGCCGCTTCATCCAGCCTCGGATGAGGATCACCTGGAGCTGAGTGAAGATCAGTTTCTGCCGGTGCCCGATGCGGACGCGGTGACGACTGCGTGGCGAACGCAGCAGGATGCGTGGGTGGCAGGGCAGCGCTATTTCCTCGGCAAGCCGATCGAGCGAACTCACTTGGAGCATATTTACGCCAACGGCCGCCAGCGCCAGCGGCGATCCGCTGCCATGGAATTGGCGCTGGCCGATCCACAGCGCCCATTGGATAACCACGCCAGGGTGCAGGGATTCTCGGACCATCCATGACTGTACCCTCTTGGTTATATGTTGCAGCGACTGGTGTCGTCACCGCAGTAGGCGGCAACACTCGCATGACGGCCGCAGCGGTGCGGGCGGGTGTCAGCGGCTACGCGCGCTCGGATCACTTCTACAGCGCGCGCTACCAGCAGCCCATCACGATGGCGTGCGTGCCGGACAAGCTGCTTGACGGGATGCGGATCGAGATTCGTCACGGCCGCACGATCGACTTCTTCTACGACCGCATCGTGAGGCTCGCTGTTCTTGGTATTCATGAGGCATGCGATTACGCCAGGACGGACAAGCCCATCCCGCTGATACTCTCGATGCCCGAACTCACCACCGCAAGCGTTCCGCTTCCGATGCTCATCGACAACCTGGTTCACCACTGCGCGCCGTGGGTCGATGCGCAGAAGATCGACGCCGCTACGATGGGGCGCGCGGCCGGCATCGACGCATTGGCCCGTGCCTTCACACGAGCGGCGAACGAAGAATACGTGCTGATCGGCGGCAGCGATTCCTTCAGTTCCCATCTGCGTCTAACGCCTCTGGACGAGACAGATCGCCTGCTCACGCAGGGCGCCGCCGATGGCTTCGCACCGGGCGAAGGGGCGGGATTCGTTTTACTGACCTCAAATATCGATCGGGCACTGGTACGCCACGGCCAGGTGATTGCGGTCCATCCGCCGGGTCTCGCCGAGGAACCGGGGCATCTGCACAGCGATGGCATCTATCGCGGCGACGGCATGGATCACGCCTGCAAGCAAGCGCTGGTTCATCTCGGAGAGCAGCGTATCGACCGTATCTACAGCAGCATGAATGGCGAGCATTATTGGGCGAAGGAACTGGGAGTGATGCAGCTGCGCAACCGTGCTGCGCTGTCAGATACCGCGACTGTCGAGCATCCAGCCGATTGTTTCGGTGATCTGGGCGCTGCCACGGCGCCGGTGCTCATGGCGCTGGCGGCAGACCATCTGCTGAACGATCGCGACTCGCACATGCAGCTGGTGTGCAGTTCCTCGGATACCGCTCAGCGCGGGGCGGTCGTGATCGAAAAACGCGAATTGGTAACACAGGACTGAATGAGAGGGGTCACTGTATTTTGCTAACCCAGTTGTGACGGGTGCCAAGATTCTACGATGGCGCCGGCCGGAGCCTGCATGCCATCATGTTTTCCCGAGGATTTGATAAACCAGGTTCGAGAATGGTTTTCGAGAGCCGTAGCTCCTGCAAACTGAGCGAGAGTCCGCATGCCCGGAACCATCCTGCTGACCGATCATCCTTGGCCCGAGGTCGAGATCGAAACAGCGGCATTCGCGTCGGCGGGCTTCGAGCTTGTCGCTGACTCCATCGAGACGCCTGAGGGGAAACACGTTGAATTCCTGGTCGATCGGCATGATCCGGTGGCCATCATGACCTGTTGGGCGCAGGTGTCGGCTGCCGCAATTCAGCGACCGACATCGCTGCGCATCGTTGCCCGAATGGGTGTCGGTCTCGATAACATCGTGGTGTCAGCTGCCACGCGTCGTGGCACGTGGGTGACCAACGTGCCGGATTACTGCGTCGAGGAAGTCTCCGATCACGCCATCGCCATGCTGCTGTCCCTGTGGCGCGGCATCAATGCAATGGACCGCAGTGTCAAAGCCGGGCAGTGGAATCCCGCCTCCGCCCGGCTCGAACGCGTGTCTGAGAAAACGATCGGCATCGTCGGGTACGGCAATATCGGCCGCGCGACGGCACGTAAAATGACGCGGGGATTCGGTTGCAAGGTGCTGGTGAATTCTCCATCGCTGCTGCGCCAGCACGTCGCCGGTACGCAACTCGCAGATCGCAGCGTGGTCGCAGACCTCGCGACCATCCAGCAGAATGCGGATGCCATTGTGTTCCACGCGCCGCTCACGCCGCAGACCAGGCACCTCGCGAACGATGTGTTTTTTGCCGGCCTTGCGCGCAGGCCCCTGCTGATCAATGTGAGTCGCGGCGGCCTGGTCGACAACGACTCGCTGATTCGCGCGCTGAATACAGGAAAAATCGCTGCTGCGGGTCTCGATGTGATCGAAGGCGAGCCGGCTCCACCGGCATCCGTCACTGCGCGATCCGACGTGATAGCGACGCCACACGTGGCATTCACATCCGCTGCCTCGCTGCTCGAATTGCGTCAGCGCGCGACCCAGGAAGTGCTGCGCGTGCTGCGCGGCGAAGCGCCGCGGCATCCATGTAACCAGCCCGTCACGCTCTGACAGGTTGTTGAAAAAGACCGTCGTGGCCTTTTTCAACGTCGCTTGCGAAAAATGTGATTTTCGCAGCGCTCTCCCAAATCAAAACACATAGGCAAGCACATGGATATGTGCATGATTTCGTCGGACCGTCCGTGGCCCGTCAGCAGGCTGTTTTCAACAGCCTGCTGACTCTCATGAAGCCACCGACAGACCTCTTTGTCGCAGCGCCAGGCGCCGACGCTCCACGCTCTGCGACAGTCGCGCCAGCACCGGGACTGTCGTGGACCAGTCGATACAGCCGTCGGTGATGCTCTGTCCATAGACGAGCGGTTTGCCGACGATGCAATCCTGCCGGCCGGCCACCAGATTGCTTTCGATCATGACCCCGCCGATGCGATGTTCACCCGCCTCGATCTGGCCAGCGATGGCGTCGATCACACCCGGTTGATTGTCGTATTTCTTATTGCTGTTTCCGTGACTGGCGTCGATCATCACGAACTCCTCCAGTCGCAATGAACTCGCGGTCTTGCAGGCGGAATCGACGCTCGCCGCATCGAAATTCGGTGTCTTGCCGCCGCGTAAAATGACGTGGCAATCCGCATTGCCCGAGGTACTGGCGATGGCGCTGCGGCCCTGCTTGGTGACGGCCATGAAGTGATGCGGTTGCGAGGCCGCCTGCACGGCGTCGAAGGCAATGCGCACATCGCCGTTGGTGCCGTTCTTGAACCCCACCGGACAGGACAGGCCCGACGCCAGCTCGCGGTGCACCTGGCTTTCGGTGGTGCGTGCACCGATGGCACCCCACGCCACCAGGTCGGCAATGTATTGCGGCGTGATCATGTCGAGAAATTCGCAGCCTGCCGGCAGGCCCATATCGTTGATCTGCCGCAGCACGTCGCGCGCCAGGCGCAATCCCTGGCTGATGTTGAAACTGCCGTTCAGGTCCGGATCGTTGATCAGGCCCTTCCAGCCGACCGTGGTGCGTGGTTTCTCAAAATACACACGCATGACGATTTCGAGTGTGTCCTTGAAGTGCTCGCGTTGTTGTCGCAAGCGAGTCGCATATTCATATGCGGCTTTCACATCGTGAATGGAGCACGGCCCGACCACCACGATCAGCCGGTCATCCTGACCGTGCAGGATTGCCTGCACCGACTTGCGCGAGGTGGCTACGGTAGTCGCCGCCGCTGCGGAGCAGGGCAGGTCATGCATCAGCTCTTCGGGCGTGGCGAGCGCCCGGATATCGCGAATGCGTAAGTCATCGGTCTGAATGTTCATTAGCTGTGAGGTCCAGTCGTCGCTGCCAAAAAAAAAGCCGCCAGGGGTCTGGCGGCTTTCTCGAATCTCGATCTGTTTGCTGTCAATTCAGAAAGGTTCGCCTGCCGCCCGTGGGTACGGGCCAGTAGCCAAAGCCAAAATACTGAAAGGACTGCTGCATCATCTTGCCCACAGTAGTACCACACTCGGCAAAGCCGTGACAACCATTCCGCGGTGGGGAACGTCGAATCGAGCCCTTTAGAGTATGCTGAAAGGCCGGATTTCAGGCCTACCGCGGGTGAACGCGGACAAGATGCAGACCCTCGATCCCAGCACTTTCATCACCCAGCTTAAGCATGGCATTGCGGTGATCGATACCGGTTTCGTACGCGAACGGTTCGACGCGAGCTATCTGATCGTCGAGAACGGCCGCGGCGCATTCGTGGATACCGGTACCAACCATGCCGTCTCACGCTTGCTTGCGGCCTTGCAGCAGCAGGGTCTGGGGCGCGATGCCGTGGATTGGGTCATCCTCACGCATGTCCACCTGGATCATGCGGGCGGGGCGGGTCTGCTGCTGCAGCAGCTGCCGCATGCCAGGCTCGCGGTGCATGCGCGCGGCGCTCGCCACATGGTCGATCCAACGGCGCTGATGAAGGGCGTACGAGCTGTGTATGGCGATGAAGTTGCGGCGCGCGATTATGGCGAGTTGGTGCCAGTGGCTGCGGATCGCGTGGTCGTGACCGGCGATGGCTTTTCGCTGGAGGTGGGCGGACGCAAGTTTCTGTGTGCCGATACGCCTGGCCATGCCATGCATCATCAAAGCATTTGGGATGCGGCCAGTCGCGGCTGGTTCACCGGCGATACCTTCGGCCTCGCGTATCCCGATCTGGCGACACCGCTGGGTGCGCATGTCGTTCCGTCGACGACGCCCGTGCAATTCGATCCCGATGCCCTGCGCAACTCCGTCAACCGCTTGCTGACCGCCGATCCACAGTTCCTGTATCCGACGCACTTCGGCGCAGTGACCGATGCGCAGCGGCTCGCAGGGCAGTTGCTGGCTCAGGCCGACGCCATGGTCGAAGTCGCGATGCAGCTTGCCAACGTGCCCGATCGTCACAGGCGCCTCAAAGCAGCTTTCGAGGAAATCTATCTGACCGAGCTGCATCGCTGCGGATCGGTGCTGAGCGATGCAACCGCGCGGGCGCTGCTGGCCACCGATATCGAACTGAACGCGCAGGGGATCGGTGTGTGGCTGGATCGCAAGAAGGGCTGATCGCGCGCTTACGATTCGCCGGCCAGCAACCTTAAAGCAGCGCAATCTCGGGCGCGAAGCATCGTACGGATAAGCCACCGGCACGCGTCGCTTAGCGCAATCGCGCTTTACCGTGCACTACTGATAGCTTCGTGCACCTAATCCAACGGTCGTGTCCACCTGCAACGCTGATGCCTCGGATGGCGCTCTCGCCCGCAGAGGGCGTTACTCGTGCGCTGGCAAGCAACGCGCAGCGCAGATGCACGTAGTCCTTCCCTGTCACCGATTGGACGCTTCGCGGGGTAGGCATTCCCGGTATTCGTCTTTCTGTGACCGCATGCTCACAGCAGACCTGGCACACGAATTAGTGTCCGGACAGCAGCGTAGCCGTTGCAGAACCTTCTTCTATTCCAGGCAGCAACATGCAGATGTCGATCAACAGGACGTTCATGGACAGTCAGAAAGCAACGACAGGGTCACTTCCGATTTCGATTAAAGCGGGCATTGCCATGGCAATCGCGATGCTCGCGGCGGGCTGCTCTGTGACGCCGCGGCCCTACGGCGCAGCCGAACAGCAACAGATTGCCTTGGCAGATCGTCATGCGGCATTGGCCGATGTGCCGCCATTGACCGGTCCACTGACATTGCCTGAGGCCATTGCACGCGCACTCAAGTACAACCTTGAGCATCGCACTCGCCTGATGGAACAGGCGCTGGCCATCGGTCAGCTCGATCTCTCCCGCTACGATATGTTGCCGAAGCTGACCGCGGCGGCCGGTTACAGCTGGCGCAACAACGAACGCATCACCCGCAGTCAGGACTCGGTCACCGGGCTGCCGTCGCTGGCGAATCCATATATCTCGTCGGATCGCAGTCACTTTACTCAGGACCTGGGCCTGACCTGGAACATCCTCGACTTCGGTGTCAGTTATCAGAACTCGAAGCAGAATGCCGATCGCGTACTGGTGGCTGGTGAGCGGCGGCGCAAGGCCATGCATTTGCTGATGCAGGATGTTCGCACGGCCTACTGGCGCGCTGCGAGCGCCCAGCAACTCGACGCTAACCTGCGCGAAACCATTCGAGTTGGCGAACTGGCGCTGAGCGATTCGCGGCGCGTCGAATCCGAACAGATCAAAGATCCGATCGAGCCGCTACGCTATCAGCGCTCGCTGCTGGAGAATCTGCGTGTGCTGGAGAGCGTGCAGCTGGAACTCGGTGCGGCGCGTACCGAATTGGCAGCACTGATCAACGTGCCGGTCGGCAGCAAGATCGAACTCGCCGAGCCGCAGGACGCGGATCTGACGCCGCCGGACTTCGACATGACGGTGGAGCGCATGGAGGAAATCGCCATCGCCAACAATGCCGATCTGAAAGAGCAGTTCTACAATGCACGCATTGCGACGGCGGAAACCCGCAAATCGATTCTCAAGCTGTTTCCGGGACTGTCGCTCAACGCCGCATATCGCCACGACGACGACAGCTATCTGATCAACAACGAATGGCAGGAAGCCGGTGCGCAGATCGGCATGAATCTGTTCAGCCTGTTGTCGGCACCGGCCACGCTGCGCTTCTCGCACGCGAATGAAGACCTGGCGCAGCAGCGCCGCATGGCCGCGCAAATGGCGGTCCTCGCCCAGGTGCACCTGTCGTTGCAGCAGTATCAGAGCGCGCGGACGCTGTTTCGTCGCGCCGATGCAATCTGGAAGGTGGATCGCCGTATCGACGAACACAGCGCAAATCGCGAAGCCGCGGCGGTCAAGAGTCAGCTGGATCGTGTCTCGAACAACACCTCGGCAATTGTCAGCCTGCTGCGTCGCTACCAGGCCTTGAACCAGGTCTATGCGGCGCGCAGCAAGATCCAGTCGACGCTGGGTGTCGAGCCGCAGATTGGCAGTCTGCACGAGATCAGTCTGCAGGATCTGATCAAAGTCATCGAAACATCCGACAAGCAGGGCTGAGACTCCCATGCGAATTAACTTCGTCGTCGCGAGCGCGGCACTGCTGATGGCGACCGCACTTGCTGCCAGCGAAGCGCCCTCGCTCGACAAGCAGGACATCCGCGCGCAGCTCTCGCCGCGCCGCTTTACCTCGCTGGCGGCCGAGATCGGCGCCAAGATTGATCGCATCGCGGTGCGCGAAGGCGAGACGTTCAAGGCCGGACAGACACTGATCAGCTTCGACTGCACGTTGCAGGCGGCGCAATCGCAACGGGCAAGAGCATCCTTGTCGGCAGCCGACAAGCTGCTGGCGGCGAATCGTCGGCTGGCGGAGCTGAACTCGGTGGGGCAGCTGGAACTCGATACTGCCGAGGCAGAACAGCAAAAGGCACGCGCCGATGTCGCGCTCACCGATGCCACGCTGAGCAAGTGCAATGTCATTGCGCCATTCTCCGGCCGTGTCGCCGAACAGAAGCTACGTGAAAAGCAGTTCGTGCAGGCGGGGCAACCCATTCTCGACATCATCGACGACAGCTCGTTGGAGCTGGAATTCATCGTGCCGTCGCGCTGGTTGGCCTGGCTGAAGCCCGGCCATCAGTTTCGCGTTCGCATCGATGAGACCACCGATACCTATCCTGCCAAGATCACGCGGCTTGGCGCGCGGGTCGATCCGGTCAGCCAATCCATCAAGATAGCGGCCGTCATCGATGGGCGTTTTCCACAATTGATCGCCGGGATGAGCGGCCGCGTCGAACTGACCCCGCCCGTCACCGTCGCGGCAGCACGTCAGTAGTCTCAGCCAACTCAACATCAGGTGTTCGATCGGACGGCACACGCAGCACACGCTGCGACAAGGAGCGTCGAACCGCAGCGAACTCAGCGAGTCCATCGAAACATCGGAATATAGTCATGAAGAAACCGGCCAGCGAACGCGCTTCTGCAAAAACCCGCCGCGCTCTGCAGCGTCGAGCACCGAGTCCGCTCGCACTCGAAGCGCGGCTCATGTTCGACGGTGCCGCTGTCGACACCGCTGCCGCGGCGGTTGTGGCAATGGATCATCCAGACTCTGCTGTCGATGTCGCGATCAAGGAGGCTTCTGCTGTCGTCAGCAGTGCGCCTGCCATACCGGTACAGGAAGCGCCAACTGCCGCGCCCGTGGCGGCTACGGCATTGATACCCGATGCACCGGGTTTGCGTGTGATTGCACCCAGCGAGCCTGATACGGCCGGCGGGCGCAACGAAGTCGTGTTCGTCGATCCGGTGGTGTCGAACTGGCCGTCGCTGGTCGAACAGATGCGGCCCGGCATCGAAGTGGTGCTGCTCGATGGCAGCGTCGACGGGCTGCACCAGATCTCGGAATATCTCGCTGGCCGGCAGGGAATCGACGCAATTCATATTCTGGGGCACGGCGAGGCGGGGCAGCTCGATCTCGGCAGCTCGCACCTGGACGCAAATTCGCTCGCTTCGGAAGCGATAGCGAATACGCTGCGCGATATCGGCAGTCATCTGGACGCGGACGGCGACATTCTTCTGTATGGCTGCGATGTCGGCGCAGCGACGCAAGGCGCGGCATTCGTTACTCAACTGGCGGCACTCACCAGTGCAGATCTCGCAGCGTCCACCGACGGCACGGGCTCTGCCTCGCTCGGCGGTAACTGGGCGCTCGAACTGCAGATCGGCAACATCGATGCGCGTACATTCGACCTGTCGTCATCGAACTCGCCGGCGTTCCTGTTGGGCGCACCTACGGTCGCTTCGGTGGACGACCGGAGCTATGTGGAAGGCAGCGGCGCGGTCGTGGTCGACTCTGACATCACGATCACCGGTGGCTCCTCTTACGACGGCAAGTACGTCCGTTTCAGTCTGACCAACGGTCAGAGCACGGATGTGCTGGGCCTCAACAATGCAGCCGACGTCAACGCAAGCGGTGCGATTTCCTTCGCCGGGGCGTCGGTCTACCTGGGTAACGGCACTTCGCGCGATGTCATCGGCACCATCGATGCGGTAGAGAATGGACAGAACGGCCAGGCGCTGCGAATCAATTTCGTTTCGACCTTCACCAACTCAAGCTTCGAGAGCGGCATTACTGGCTGGACGGCGATGAACCAGATGATCGATCTGGGATCGACCTCGATCGCAGGCTTTGTCTCGCCCACCGATACAACCAACCCGTCCGGCTCCGGCGGCAACGACAATGATGTGCCGACAACGCTCGGCACGTTACAGACTGTCGTCAGCTCCAGCCAGGCGACGGATGGTACCAAGTCGCTGCAACTGTCCAGCACGGGCATGACCACGCGCAACGGTTACGACGTCGTACACGGACCGGCTGTGTACAGCGATGTGTTTTCCGCCGTCGCTGGCGACGCCATCTATTTCGATTGGCGCGCACTCGCCGGCGGTGATGCCTACGACGTGTACGGCTATTTGCTCAATACTGCGACCGGTGCCACGACGAGTGTTCTCAACGCGACTGGTACCAGCAGCAGCGGCACGACCAACTGGGCGACGGCCAGCGCCAGTATTCCCACCACCGGCACCTATCGGTTCGTCTTCGTGTCCGGTACGTATGACTTCAGCGGCGGCAGAGCCGCGGGCGCTTCGCTCTATATCGACAACGTGCGGGTGTTCGGCTCACGCGTGAACGACGCCGTCGTCACCAGCATTGCGCGCCAGGTGACGTTCAACGCCACCTCGGATTCGCCCGAGACATCTCCCGCTCGTGTCTTCACGGTGACCGCGGTCAGCAGTACCAACCAGACCTCCTCTGACACTGGCCTCATCAACATCACGGTGACCAACGACGCGCCGACGCTCACCGGCACGCCGCAGACGCTGACCTATACGGAAAACGCCAATCCGACTGCCATCGACACGCAGGTGGTGGTCGCAGATGCCGACCTGCCTGCGAATTTCAACGACGGCTATCTGGAAGTGCAGATCACGACTAACGGCGCTGCACAGGATTCGCTGTCGGTGATCAATCAGGGTACGGCGGCCGGGCAGATCGGCGTCTCCGGCAGCAATGTCACCTATGGCGGCAGCGTCATCGGCACCATCGATCCGACGGCGACGGGCGCCGGCAATACGGTGTTGCGAATCGCCTTGAACGCCAATGCATCGGTTGCAGCGACTCAGGCGCTGGCGCGTGCCATTGGCTACAGCAACAGTTCCGATGCACCTTCGGTGCTGAGTCGCACGGTTACGTTCCGGCTCAACGACGGCGGCAATCGCGGCAGTGGTGGGGCCTTGACCGCGACACGCACTGCGACGGTCAATGTCACTGCAGTGGACGATCCGACGGTTCTCACGCTGACGCGCAGCAATGCCGGCTATACGGAGAACGACACCAGTTTCTACGTCGATCCGAGCCTGACACTGAACGACGTCGACAGCGGCACACTCAATGGCGCCAAGGTGATCATCGCCGCCAATTTTCGCAGCGGTGAAGATCAGCTGATTCCGACCTCCGGTACCAATGCCGATGGTATTACGTTTGCCTACGATGCGACCAAGGGCGTGCTGACACTGAGCGGCACCGCCACGATTGCACAGTACGAAGCGGCGTTGCGTTCCGTTCGCTACAACAACACCAGCGAGCGTCCGGATACGACGCCGCGCACCATCACCATCACGCTCGGCAATGTCGTCGCATTGACGATCAACGGTATCAATCACTACTACGAAGTGGTGTCCGGACCCGCCACCTGGTCGGCGGCGTATGCAGCGGCAGCCGCTCGAACATTCCAGGGTCTGACGGGCTATCTGGCGACGCTGACCAGCCTGCTCGAAAACGACTTCGTGCGCGAAAAGCTCACTGCCGATGCTTGGATCGGTCTGTCCGACGACTTCGCGCGCATCAATGCCGCGGTCGGCTCGGCACTGTATGCGAATCAGGCAGCAGCCGAGGGTCACTGGTACTGGGTGGCCGGCCCCGAGGCGGGCTCGCGAGTCTCCGACGGCAACGGCAGTCCGGTCACCGCCAGCGGCAGCTTTGCGTACTGGAACACCGGCGAGCCGAACAATTCCGGCGGCGAGCACTATGGCGAAATCTATTCCACCGGCGCAGCGCCAGGTCGCTGGAACGACCTGCCCAGTACCAGCACGCTGGCCTACGTCGTTGAATACTCGGACCTGGGCGGCGTCTCCGATTTCAACAAGAGCCTCACGATTGCGCCGATCCGCGTCAACGACGCACCGGTGATTTCCGGCACCGTCGCCGCAACGAGTATCAACGAGGATGCCACGGCCAATGCGGGGCAGCTGGTCTCCAGCTTCATGAGCGGCGCCACCGATGTCGACGGCGATGCGGTGACCGGCATCGCAATCACATCGCTGAATGCAGCGCGCGGCAACTGGCAGTATTCGCTCGACAACGGTGCCACCTGGAGCAGTGTCGGTGCGGTGTCGACCAGTTCGGCGCTGCTGTTGCGAATCACCGATCGCGTGCGTTTCGTTCCGGATGGCCTCAACGCAGATACGGCATCGCTGACCTACAAAGCCTGGGACCGCAGTAACGAGAACTTCGTGACGATCACGGCCGGCGTGAAGATCGACGCGACGACGACGGGCGGTACCACGGCATATTCGACGGGCACGCAGACGGCGAACATCACGGTGACCGCGATCAACGATGCCCCGACGCTCGGTGCGGCAGCGCCGACGCTGGCCTCGCTCAGCGAGGATGCGGTGGGCAATGGTGGACAGACCGTGTCGAGCTTCCTCGGCTCGACCATCAGCGATAGCGACACGGGTGCACAACAAGGTATTGCCATCACTTCGCTCGGCTCGGGTGCGGGCGCATGGCAATACTCGACCGACGGCGGCAGCACCTGGACCGCGGTCGGCACAGTAGCGGTGAACAACGCGCTCTTGCTGCGCGACACCGATCTGATTCGCATGCAACCGAACGGCCAGAACGGCGGCAGCGCCACCTTCGCCTATCGCGCATGGGATCGCAGTACCGGCACGCAGGGCACGAAGGTTGACACCAGCGTCAACGGCGGCACCAGCGCGTTTTCGACAGCGGCCAACAACGCCTCGATCACGGTGACATCCGTCAACGATGCACCGGTGCTCAGCGGCGCGGCGCTGACGCTCTCGGGTATCTCTGAGGACGATATCAACAATGCGGGACAGACCGTCGCGAGCTTCCTCGGCAGCACGCTGACCGACGTCGACAGCAGCGCCGTCGCGGGCATCGCCATCACGGCTCAGACTGCGCCGGGCGCCGGTCATTGGGAGTACAACGCGGGTTCGGGCTGGACGACGCTCGGCGCCGTTGCACCGGGCAGCGCGATGCTGCTGCGTGCGACCGATCGCGTGCGCTTCGTACCGGACCAACAGTTCGGCGGCACGGCGACCCTGACGGTGCGCGGCTGGGATACGACCAGCGGTACTGCCGGCACGACCGCCGATGCATCGGTCAACGGCGGCAGTACGGCGTTTTCAACGGCGTCTGCAACGGCAAGTCTTGCAGTCACCGAGATCAACGATGCGCCGATGTTCAATACGGCAGCGGATGCGTCGAGTTATACGGAGATGGCCGGCGCGACAACCGTTGGCAACAATCTCGTGCTTACCGATGACGGTGGCAACATCAAAGGCGCGACAGTACGCATTGGCGTCGGCTTTACACCGGGAGATACGCTGGCGTTGGCCGCTCAGCCTGGTCTGACGATCAGCTACAACGCATCGACCGGTGTACTGACACTAAGCGGCGCGGCAAGTGCCGCGGCGTACCAGACTGCCTTACGGGCAGTGACGTTCAGTTCGACCAGCCAGGATCCGACGTCGGTATCGACGACGCGCACGCTGCAATGGCAGGCGACCGACGCAACTAACGTTACTGGTTCGGTCAGCAACAGCACCTTGACGATTATGCCGACGGCCGATGCACCGACATTGGGTACGGTGACGGCAACCTGGAATTACACCGAAGACGACGGCACTCGAGTGCTCTCGCCATCGCTTAGGTTGAGTGATGCGGACGATCTCTTCATGTCGGGTGCGACAGTGACGATTTCGGGTACCGGATATCTCAACGACGGTCGCGAATTGCTGGGTGCGAACACGATCGGGACCGACATTGTGGCCAGCTTCAATGCGACCCTGGGTGTGCTGACGCTCAGCGGCACCGACAGTGCTGCGAACTATCAGCGTGTGCTGCGTTCGGTGACGTACATCAACACGCGTGACTACAACAACCAGTCACCGGCCGATCCGATGAACGACTTCGTTCTGGATGGGTCGACGGAAACGCGCAACATCACCTGGGAGGTTACGGACGCCAACTCCGATGGTGCAGGAGGTTCGCCCACCTATGGTGCGCAGCTAGCTAACGCCGCAACCACTATCACGCTCGTGAATGCCAACGAGATACCCGCTGTCAGTCAGGTGACAGGTAATGCAGCCCACATTGCTTACACCGAAGGCGGAACGGCGGCTGCCTTGGAGAATGCCGTCGTAGTCCTGGACGATGGCAGCGCGTCGAGTATCACCAGTGCCTTTGTTCGTATCACCGACGGCCTCGCAGCCGGTGATGAACTAGGTATATTTAACGACTCGGGGCTCATCACAGCCAATTGGACTGCGTCACCGTCGAATACCGCCACGTCGGGCAGTTTCGACAACGGCAGCGTCGTTATCGCATATGCCTGGTCGCTGGCGGATGGCGAGATCAAACTGACGACGCTCAGCGGCGTCGCGAACGAAACCGATTACACTCAGATACTGCAGAGCGTGGGCTATCGGAGTACGAGTGACGACCCCACGTCTGCCGCGGCCACCAGAACTCTCGTCTGGCGCGTAACCGACAGCGGTGGTTTGCAAAGCGCAGTGACTGTGGCGCAGACCACGATCATCGACATCACCGCGACCAATGATCTTGGCGAAGTGGACGGTGGTAGCCTGCCGGCCAATGGCGATACGGTGTACTCGGAAAACGGTCCGGTCGTCACACTGGCGCCGTCGTTGTCGATGCTCGATCCGGACGATACGCAGCTCGCGTCGGCCACGGTGTCGATCACCGGGGCTGCCGCCAACGAATACCTCAGCCTGCCTGGTGCGATCATTACGGCCGGCAGCGACTGGCAGCTGTTGGATGTCGGCGGCACCGGCATCGATGCAAATTACGATTACGCCACTGGCACGCTCACCCTGAGCGGTGCCGCGACGGTTGCGAACTATCAAACCGTGCTGCGTCAGGTGGGGTACGGATCGGCGGACGAAGATCCGACAGCGACGTCAACCACGCGCACGATCACCTGGACGCTCACCGATCGGTTCGGCAGTCGCCTTACCGACGCCGACGCTGGCGCCAACGACTTAAACTCCGGCTCACCGGGCGCAGTCCGTACAAGCAATGTCACGCTGCAGCCGCGCAACGATGCACCCACCCTGGGTGGTCTCGGCGGCAACGCGAGTTATACCGATGGCGGCTCGGCAGTCGCACTGGCTGCGGGGCTGACGCTGGCCGATGTCGACGACAGCAACCTGTCGGCAGCCCAGGTACGCATCAGCGCCGGGTTTACCGCCGGTGACACGCTCTCTGTCGGCGCACCTGGAACCCTCGGTGTCAGCTATGACGCTGTAACTGGCGTACTCACACTCTCCGGGACAGCGACCAAAGCGGTATACGCCGCAGCGTTGCAGTCCATCGCATTCTCCTCGTCATCTGCCGATCCGACAGCCATTGCTGCGGCACGTACGTTATCCTGGCAGATCACAGACGTCGGGTCGGGTGTCGACGATGGTCCGCTCTCCAGCTCAATCGGCACGACGACGCTCGATATCACCGCAACCGACGCGCCGGCAGCAGTGGCTGGCCTGCCGTCTGGCGGCACGATCGTGTTTGCGGAAAATGGTTCGCCGGTCATCGCGGCTGCGTCGCTGACGCTGAGCGATGCGGACGATACGCAACTGGCGGGTGCGACCATCTCGATCTCCGTCGGTGCCACTGCTGGCGATCTGTTGCAGATCACTGCGGCCCTTGCCGGTACCGGAATCAGCGTCGATGGATCATCGACGGCGACATCGCTGGTCTTGACGGGCCAGGCGAGCATTGCGGACTACCAGAACGTCTTGCGTTCGATCTCGTTCTCCTCGAGCAGCGACCATCCGACGGAAAATTCCGGCACGCGTACGATCAGTTGGACGACGGTCAGTGCATTCGGCAGTCGTCTCACCGATGCAGTGGGCGCCAACGATGCGAGCGTCGGCACGACCTCGGCGGCATCGACCAGCCAAGTGACCATCACGGCGCTCAACGATGCGCCGACGCTGGCTTTCAACGACGGTACACCTGGGGACACGGCTGACACGCCGGTGTTCGAAGAGGGCGGCGGCCCGCTATTCGTGATCAGCTCGCTGACGCCGAATAGTGCCGGCGGCATCGCCGTGACGGACGTTGACGATGCGCAGCTCGGCGCCGCGAGCGTCACGATTACTGCCGGTCGATCCGCTGACGACGTCCTGTCGGTAGTCACGCCGGCCGGATGGAATCGCGTCGGCAACGTGTATTCCTTGGGTGGCAACAGCATTACCGTGGCATACAACTCGGGCACCGGCACGCTGAGCTTCACCGGTACGGCAGCGCGCACCGCGTACGAGACATTGCTCGGCAACGTGCAGTATGTGAACAATTCCACCGCGCCCAGCTCGACCGGTGCAAGTCGCGAATTCAGCTGGACGGTACAGGACGCCAACGCTGCCGGTGATGGCGCACGCAGCGGTACCGGTACCACGTACCTGACGATTCGCGACCGCAACGACGCGCCGACCATCCTGCCAATCAACAGCAGTGCCAGCTACACCGAAGGTGCGGCGAGCGTCGCGCTGCCGGATGTCGTGATCACCGATCCCGATCCAGGTGAAGTGGTGACGGCGGTTTTGACATTGTCCTCGACGTCGGTGGGTTCGCTCAGTATCCCGACCGGTGTGAGCTATGACGTGGGGACGGGTGTGTGGACCATCACTGGGATGGTCGCGGATGTGAATGCTGCGCTCGCCGCAGTGCAATTCCTGCCTGGGACGAACAATGACGTTGCCGCCACGATCTCCGTGTCCGTATCGGATGGCGGTGAGGATGGCGCTACTGTGGCGACTGGCAGCATCGCACTGAACGTCACTGGCGTGAATGATGCGCCGGTGCTGACGCCAGTTGCTCCGGTGCTGCCGCCGATCACAGAAGACGACGTCGGTAACGCCGGCTATTTGGTCGGCAGCTTCCGCGGTGCGATTACCGATGTCGATACCGGCACCCATCCCGGCATTGCCGTTACCGCACTCGACCCGGGCAATGGTCACTGGGAATATTCCATCAATGGGGGCACCAGCTGGACGACGGTCAGCGGCCTGTCCGACAGCAACGCGCTGCTGTTGCGCGATACGGATCGTCTGCGCTTTGTGCCGGACGGTAGTAACGGTACGACGGCCGGATTCACT
>JAIBJL010000599.1 GCA_020029545.1 Gammaproteobacteria bacterium | reverse complement strand
GTGCTCTTGACGACATCGAGCAAAGCGTTGGATGTGCGGATTGAGATGCGAGTGCAGGATTTGCCCGAGCGCTGCTGTAGCCGGCCAACGAGCGGCTGCCGCAGCGAACGACAATTCGGACTGGCAAGAGCGTGCTCATGAGGTGTCGATCCTGATAGCGGGCACGGGTGCTGTCGGACGATGACGCGGCGAGCACCCGCGCTGGAAGGTCTCGACGATGATCATCGGCCCGCCGCAGCTGGGGCAAGGATGCTTTGGAGTTTGCGGTTGGCTGGCCTTGGTGCTGGCGGCCTTGATGGCATCAATCGGAATTATTGGCGGCGTGAGTAGTTCGCGGGCGCGCGCGACGTTGTCGGCCCGCTTGCCGCTGGCGAGCAGTCCATAGTAGCGGATGCGGTGGAAGCCTGCGGGCAGCACGTGCATCAGGAAGCGGCGGATGAACTCGTCGGTCGCGAGCGTCATTACCTTGTAGCGCTCGCGGCCTTCGATCCTGTAGTCCTTCCACTTGAAGGTGACGCCCCTCTCGTCGCACGCGATCAAGCGGCGGTTTGAGATGGCGACCCGGTGGGTGTAGCGGGCGAGATAACGCAAGACTTCCTTGGGCCCCCCGAACGGGCGCTTGCAATAGACGACCCATTTGCTGTTGCGCAGTGGCGCCAGATAGACAGCGAAGGCTTTGGCGTTGGTCAGCGGGGCATGCTTGCCGAAGAACTGCAGCTGGCCGGCTTTGTGAGCGGCGGCGAGCTTCTCCAGGAACAGGCGGCGGAACAGGGCGGAGAGAACCGGCACCGGCAGGAGGTAGCGGGGCCGACAGCAGACCCAACGCCTGCCGTCAAGCGAGAACCCGCCACTCGGCACGATCATGTGCACGTGCGGATGGTGAGTGAGCGCCGAGCCCCAGGTATGGAGGACGGAGAGGATGCCGATGCGGGCGCCGAGGCGCTGGGGATCGGCCGCGATGGTGATCAGCGTCTCGGCCGAGACCTTGAGCAGGAGATCGTAGATCACCGCCTTGTTCTGATAGGCGATGTCGGCGATCCGAGCCGGCAGGGTGAACACCGCGTGGAAGTACGGCACCGGCAACAACTCGGCCTCGCGCTCGGCCAGCCATTCCCGTGCCGCCGCACCCTGGCACTTGGGGCAATGCCGGTTGCGGCAGGAGTTATAGGCGATAAGGTCATGCGAGCACTTCCCGCAGCGTAGGACATGCCCGCCGAGCGCCGCCGTGCGGCAGCGCTCGATCGCCGACATCACCTTCAACTGATCGAGGCTGACGTGGCCGGCATTGGCAGCACGCCATGCCGCCCCGTGGTCGCGGAAGATATCCGCGATCTCCAGCTTCGGACGGGACATAACCGCGGGCAGTTACGCCGGCGGCTGCACTTCCTTGCGGTTCCTCTCAGCTTTTCTGGGCCTCTTCTTTGGGCGCGCCAGTTGGTCGAGCGGGCTCTCGACGGCGGAGATCATGCCGGCAGCGACGTGGGCATAGCGCGCGTGGTGTCTAATTTGGTGTGACCCAACAGTCGTGAGTCATAATACGCATCCTCCTATCTCATTGAAACTCAAAGGTCCGCTGCGCGTGAATCGGTGTTACCGGACCTGTTGATCGCTTCCGAGCAGCGAATGCGGCCACGTCCTCTTTCTTGATCACCCAGGGTGCGCCCGCGCAGACCTGCCGGCCCTTGACATCGCCGCGGCGAAGCATGCGCAGCGCCGTCATTTTGCAGACGCCGATGATCTTTGCAGCTTCATCGAGCGTGATCTCGCCGCGGTCGGCCCATTCGCCGTCGCGGTAGGCAGCGATATCGTAGTGATTACGGAATCCGCTAACGCGCTCTTGCGTCCATCCGTTGCCGTGCCCGGTCTGCAGGCCAGAGCGATTGAGCAGTCGCGCAATCTGCCGATCCGGCATCAGTCGGGCCAGCCCGCGCACAAGCGCTATCGTATCTTCGGGAACACGAGGATTATGTCGGCCGGCCGCATTCAGTCTCTGCTTGACCTGCAGCGCAGTGTGATCTCCGCCCTGCCAGTGCAGCACCACGTCGATGACCGCACCCTCCCGGCGCACGATGATCTCGTTGAGTGCTGCTCGCAAGATCCGCTTGCGCGTCGCCGCCGTGGCTGCCGGATGCGTCCATGCACGCTCGAGATCGGCACCGAGCCCAATCAGCTGCTGGCGCTGCTTCTCGCCAAGCGGTGGCGGTCTGCGCGCGATGACGTCAGCGATCTCGCCTTCTATTCTGTACACGGTTTGCAATGCCTCATTCCAGCGACGTTCCAGCTCGCTGGCCACGAGCCGATTGGTCGGATCGACGGCGTCATATTGCCGACGGGCATGAGCAGCCTGATAGCGTGCCTGTTGAAGGGAGAGCTCCAGCTGGCGTTGTGCTGCAGTTGTCTCGCTTGTCTGGGCCTCGATCGCCTTGATGGCCGCCTCCATGCCGAGCGGCTCTAAGACGCGCAGCACCTCTTTGCTCACGGCGGCATCGATGCTCAGGCCACTAATCGAGATGCAGCGCTTCGTGCCATGGTTCGTGCGCGCGCCGTAGCAGTTATAGCGGCCGAGCTTACCGCTGTAGTGGACGTGC
>JAIBJL010000598.1 GCA_020029545.1 Gammaproteobacteria bacterium | reverse complement strand
CGGCCCGAAGACCGTCGGCATGCGGTACATGGCGCCCAACGTGAGGGGCGGCGAACGATCGGATTCGGAGGTCATGGTGCGCCTTCGGCAGTTCTAGAGGAGGGTATGCACATCGTACGTGACGTTGTACACGACGCTACCGTGCACTATCTAGCCCCGCCCCACATCCACAACGCGGTTGAGCCATTGATACTGCGCCGCACTCGTCGCGAACGGTGGAACAGACATTCCGTGGCTACGTTGCGCATCGCTCTATCCTCGCGTGCTCATCGCTGACTACATTCCGATCCCGCGAGGGTGGGGTACTTTCAGCGGGTGGGATGCCGGCCGATGAAGAACTCGCGAAACGGATCCATGCTCGGCTTGAGGCCGGCGTCAGTCAACCCCTTACGCAGCATGTTCATCTGCTGATCATGAATGCGCAGGGTCGGCTGACGCAATGGACCGCCGCTGTAACCTTGCAGCCATGCCTGGAATTTCCATCCCATGCGATTCAAGAAAGCGCCGCCGTGCAATTGCATGGCCGCGGCGCCCTTGGCGCGCCGCGCCGGATGCAGCTGCCAGTACAGACGCGTGGCCTCGTCGTACTGCTTTTCCTGCAGCAGCTTGAAAATGCGCGGAATCATCGGGCCATAGTATTCGTGATCGCTGGTGGCCGACAGCTCGATGGGCATGAGTTGGCCGAGCGCGGCCAGCTCGCCTTCGATCGGGCAGCTGATCACCACTTCCTTGCCGAAGTGCCGGTAGCACTCGACTATGCCCATGATGCTCGGAAAGCCGCCCTCGGCCTTGATGGAGACGATGTTTGGACAGTCGTCGAGCAAGCGGCGGATGAGCGACACGGGAATGTCGGAGGGATGAATGCGTGGCGAGAACCCCCACAGGTACATGGGAAACAGCATGACGCCGAGTTTGGTGGCGTCGCAGATTGCCTTCGTGTAGTCGTAGATGTCCTGCTCGCTCTCGGGATAGAAATTGGGCGGGTAGGACAGCAGCACCACTTCGGCGCCGGTATCTTCGGCGACTTTCAACGCCTCGAGCGCCTGTTCGAGGTTGCTCCAGCTGGAGTGATGAAAGAACATTTGCCGGCCGGCGGCTTCGTCGTACGCGATCTGGCAGAACTGCCGGTATTCGGGCAGCGTGATCGCGACTTCCGAGACCAGCAGCGCGCCGTCGAAGCCGAACTCGAGCTGCTTGCGTACGTCGTGGCGCACGGCCTGCTCGTTGATGCCTTTCAAGTCGCTGGTGAAGGAGGGGATGATCACATTGATCACGCCCTTCAGATGCTCTCGCGCCCAGTCACGGGCTTCTTTGCGGGTATAGCTCGCCATGTGGGGGTCGTCCGGATTTTAGTCTGTTCGACCATACGGCTGTGCCTGCCGTGGAGGTAGCCGCGATACCTGATAGCAGTTATTGCAGAAGTGCTATGGGCTTATCGGCGATGCCCCGTCGTGAGGTCGGTGACCGCTGCCGTTGCGCCCCGAGTATCATCGCGGACAGCTTGGAGAAGTCTCGACGCATGCTTTCGATTCTGGATTCGAAATGGTCGCTGTTCATCAAAGTTGCCGAGCTGGGCAGCCTGACTCATGCCGCGGCCGCTCTGAACATGCCGCAGTCGGTGATCAGTCGTCAGATCGGGGTGCTCGAACGCGAATGCGCCTCGCGCCTGTTTCGACGCACCGGTCGCGGCGTGGTGCTGACCGACATCGGCCGGCAGATCTTTCCCCGCGTGAGGGCGCTCATTGCACAGGCGGACCAGCTCTCCGACGATATCCGCACCTCAGGCGGTCAGCCGTTGGGCGATGTGCGTGTCGGCTTGCTCCCGTCGGCCATCACGCTCTACGCAGGCCGGTTGTTTCGTGCGGCCGGCGAGCGCTACCCCAAGGTTCGACTGCATTTCACCGAAGGATCCAGCGTGCAGCTGGAGGATTGGTTGAATCAGGGCAGGCTTGACCTGTCATTGCTGTTGCGCGAGGACACTCGTGAACTTCCCGGCGAACCGACGCTGAGCAGAGTGTCACTGTCGCTGATCGGCCCGCGGGAGGATCCCATTACCACCCAGCGTACCGTGGAGTTTCGCCAACTGGCCGATCTGCCGCTGATCGTTCCCGGCGAGCCTCACCTGCTGCGTGCGCGGCTGGACGTGCTGGCCATGCAGCATCAGATCAAGCTGAAGGTTCACGTCGAGGCGGACTCCATCCGACTTCAGGAAGAGATCGTCGCGGCAGGCGGCGGCTACGCGATCGTTGCCGCCACCACGCCGGTCACGAGCCTATCCAGGTTCAGCGCTGCTCTCATCGTCAATCCCGAGCTGCACCGACGTGTCGTGTTGAGCACGACGCTGCTGCGCCCACACACGCTCGCCACACGCGCAGTAACAAAGTTGCTCCAGGAGCTGACGTCCGCCACGGCCGAGCAATGGGGAGCGGCGGAGCTAGTATGAAACAGCGACTCGGGCATTGCGCTGCGCAGTCCTGCTGCGCGCAAGCCCGGGGTGTCCATCCGTGGACACCCGCTCGGCGGAGCGAAGCAATGCTTCGCTACAAGACACCGCCGAGCCCTGCCACTCGTGACCTACAAGGATGTAGGG
>JAIBJL010000037.1 GCA_020029545.1 Gammaproteobacteria bacterium | reverse complement strand
GTTGAGCAGGCAGAACAGGACGTCCATCTCTCCTTCGCCGATGCCGAATGGACGCAGCAGCTTCTGCATGTCTTCCGCGAACCCCATGCTCAGGCGCGATATGCGCAGGCCGATGCCGACCGCCGTCATATCCATGTCCGGAAGCGTCTTGCCCCACATATCGAGCATCTCATCGATACTGTCGCGAACCGAATTAGTCTCGTCCATCTTCTCTCTTTCTAGGTCGTTCATCTCGGCGCGTGATCGTGTGCCACGTGGCGAAATATTCGAGCACGACATGCCCGTTTGCCACCGTTCTCGGCGGCAATACTAATACATGACTCATGGCGACAGAGACTTGCTGGCGGTCCCACTCAAGGCTGATATATCTTAGTATTAAGATATTTTCTAACAAGCTATTTTATGCGTATCCGTGTCGACGACAAGTGGAACCTCCTCGATCGCCGAGCAACCGTTCCTCGGCCGACATATCGACGATCACTGTTGCGCGCACATAGACAGCAACTGAGGGAAAAACTTGTATGACGAACATACGAACCGGCGGTAGCCACGTGGTGGAGCAGCTGCAACGTCACGGCGTGCGCACCGTTTTCGGCCTGCATGGCGCCCATCTGGACTCACTCTTCCAGGCATGCCGGACCGACGGTGTGCGGGTGATCGATACCCGCAACGAAATGTCGGCTGGGCATGCGGCGGAAGGCTATGCACGCGTTTCCGGCACCCTGGGCGTCGCGTTCGTCACGGCGGGCGGCGGATTCACCAATGCGATGACCTCGCTCGCGAATGCGAAGCTGGACCGCACACCGGTGCTTTACCTCACCAGCTCCGCCCCCCGTATTGCCGAGGAAACGAACACGTTGCAGGCCGGCTTCGACCAGGTGGCGATGGCGGCGCCGGTCACCAAATGGGCATATCGGGTGCAAGCGGGAGAAAATGTCGCGCGCGTGGTGGCCCAGTCGATCCGCATCGCGACCGCCGCGCCACAGGGCCCGGTCCTGCTCGACATCCCATGGGATCTGCTGACTGCACCGGTGGACTGCGATGACACATTCGGCGCACGGACGATGCTGCCACCCTCCATCGGTAACCATACCGTGGACCGCATCCTCGCGCTTATCGAAGCGGCCAAACGCCCGCTGATCCTGGTCGGTGCCGATGCTCTACGCGATGAGGCGAGGGACTCATTGCGGCGGTTGAGCGATGCTACGGGAGCGGCGGTCATGGCCGACTTTCATGGACTCGGAGCGCTTTCGCGGCTCGAACCAGTGCGCGCCGCCGGATTGCTGCAGAACCTGGCGACGCTGCCGGAGGGTGCGAAGCCCGACCTGCTGCTGATGTTCGGGCTGCGTTTCGGAATGATGACGCGTCATGGAAGCGGCGAGCTCCTGCGCCACGACACGACCGTGGTCCAAGTGGATGCCGACGCGCGCGAAATCGGTCGTCTGCAACCCGTCACGCTGGGGCTGGTCGCCGACGTGCCGTCCACGTTGACTGCACTGGCGGACCAAGCCACTACATGGCGCTGGCCCAACCGCTCGGCGTGGCATGCCCAACTGAGCGCGGCGAAGCGGCGCCGGCTGGAGCTCATCACCACACAGGCGGCTGCAGAAAAGGGGCCGCGCCTGCATCCCCTTCACGCGTCCCGCGCCGTGGCGGATCGGGTCGATCCGACAGTGACCGTGGTGGCTGACGGAGCGCTCTGTTTGACTTGGCTGACCGAGGTGATCGCGGACGCGCAACCCAACGCCTTTCTCGGACACGGCTATCTCGGATCGATGGGGAGCGGCTTCGGGGTAGCGATCGGCGCCGCCGTCGCCGATGCCGAGCGTGGACGCCGCACCTTGCTGGTGACGGGCGATGGCTCGGTCGGTTACAGCCTGGCGGATTTCGACACGCTGGTACGCCACGCCATTCCCTTGGTGGTCGTGGTGATGAACAACCGCAGCTGGGGTGCAACCCAGCATTTTCAGGAAATGACTGCGGGGCCGGGTAACGTGATCTCGACGCCGCTACCCAACGGCAGCTATCACGCGGTGGCGACGGCGCTCGGTGCTCTCGGATTCGGTGTCGCCGACGCGAAGGAGCTGAAAGCTGCACTCGACCGCGCGTTTGCCGCGCAGCGGCCGACCTGCCTCGACGTGGAAGTGGACCTCGCGCCGATACCACCCGAGGAAAAGGTGATGATGGGAATGGACCCCTTCGCCGACGGTGCCACCACGAATAACAAGATATCGGATACCCACAACTGAGGAGAGAGACGATGGCTACTGCCAAAGTGAACACGGTGACCGAGAATATCAACCTGCGCTATTGGCAGGATGGCTCCTATTTCAAGTCCTGGTACCCGGTCTGCCTGTCAACCGATCTGGCACCCGGCACCATCAAGGGCATCGACTTCCTGAACTCGCGCATCATTGCGTATCGCGGGCCGGACGGTGCGCCCATCGTACAATCGGCATACTGTCCGCATCTGGGCGCCGACCTGTCGCTCGGGCAGATGGTCGAGGGAGAAGTCCGCTGTCCCTATCACCACTGGCGCTTCAATGCCGCCGGCGTATGCACCCTTGTCCCGACGCTCGGCCGAGGTCTACCCACCGCTAAAATCCAGCCCTATCCGGTCGCCGAACGCTGGGGACTCATCTGGGTTTTCAACGGGCACGAACCGGTGGGCGAAGTGCCGACACTGCTGGGTGTCACTGAAGATGACGTGATCTTCCGGACCATAGACATGGGGCTGCACAATGTCGAGAGCTGGATCCCGATCACCAATGCGCTCGACTTCCAGCATGTGAAGACCGTCCATGGCTTTCCGCATGACAAGGACGGCAGCAACTTCGTCTTCGGACCCACCTCCATCTCCTTCGACTTCGATGTGTCGCATCCGACCGGCGCGGGCAAGGTCTTCTATCAAAACACCTTTTCGATGCGCGACTTCCAACCCTTTCCGCCGGGGCATTTCATCATGCCGACGTCCAATTCGCCGTTCCCTAACTGGCACCACCAGTTCGGCGTCGTCGCTGTGTTGAAGTCGGCGTGTCCGGCTGAGCAGGTCGAAGCCCTGCTCGCTACCCTCCTCGCCTGTCTGCGCCAACTGAATGAGGAGGATTCGCAGATCATCGGCACGATCCGCTTCCGCCCCCGTGGCGACGCGAAGTTGGTCAAATCCGATCGCGCCCTGGCCCTGATGCTCGACTACTACGACCGCCTGCCGCGCGGCGCCCCGCTGGACTGATTAAATTTGCACCGTTGACGGTGCGTCAGAATGCGCCGATCGAATTTGTGGGGCCGACATCGCACTGGCGAATGAACGTCGGCCCATCAACAGGCACAGAACAGCTACCGGACCAATCATTCTTGGGCGCAAGCGAGCCTCTCTCACCGATCGCTGCAGCGCTTGATGGCGTTCGCGGCGAGCGTCTTCCATGCCGCCAAGGCCCGTTGTGTGTCCGGCAAGAGTCGAAGAGCACGAAGGAGTGCACGGTGTCCGCGTAAAGCTCGAGCGTCACGTCGACACCAACCTGCTTCGCCCGGTCGGCCAAACGAGTCCGCGGTCCAAATGTATCTGCGAGGCGGCCCGCAACAGGCGTGCATAGCGCCAATGCCAGCGTACTCAATGAATACCCTAGCGTCAGCTGCGTTCGCGACCACCCGAATTCTTCCGCCAGCGGCTTCACGAAAATGGTGAACGTGCTCTGAAAGACACTGGCGATACTCATCGACATGCCGATCGCGCAGGACAACACGATCGATGCGTTCCGCAGCACCGATCGCGATAAACGTTCGACAGACGACGGCAAGTGCGGCCCCCTGCGTATTCTTCGACGCGCCTATCAGTGCACGCCGGCCGACATTGGAAGAGCCTGGCGCGACGCGACGAATGCGGCAAATTGTGCGAGCGCTTGTCGAGCCTCGGGTAGGAAATCGAAAAGCACGAACGAATGCACCGTATCCGGCAGCAACTCGATCTCGACATCGAGCCCCGCCTGCTTGGCAACGTGAGCGAGTCGTACTGCGTCGTCACGCAACGCCTCATCGGCGGCAGCATGTATCAGCAGCGGCGGCAAAGTTTTGAGATTAGCGTAGAGCGGCGAAACCAACGGCAAGCGCGGATCCGTGTCGTGCAGATAGGAGGCCGCAAGCGACGTCAAAAACTCACGCTGCAACCACGGTTCGCGGGCTGTATTCGCGTCGATGCTAGGTGCCGATAGCGACAAATCGCACAGCGGAGAAACAATATGGATCGCATCCGGGAGCTGTTGACCCGCATCGCGGAGCATCGTTACCAAGCTGAGTGCGAGTGCACCGCCAGCGCCTTCGCCCGTCACGAAAATTGGTTGCTTGCGGTTCGCCGCGAGCCAACGATAAGCCCGCAGCGCATCTTCGAGCGCTGCCGGATACGGATGCTCGGGTGCCAATCGATAGTCAGGCACCAGTGCCCATCCGCCAAGAGCCTGCGCCCATCGACCCGCCACATCGACTGCGGCTCGGGCCGAACCCATCGCAAATCCACCGCCGTGCAAGTGCAATACGATCGGTCCGTGCTCACCGAGTGGCGGCACCACACGCAATGCAGCTATTCCATCGCAGTCGAGCTCCTCCACAGCCATGGCTTGCGACGGCACGCACTCGCGCAGCATGAATCGCTCGTACGCGGCACGCTCGGCGAGCCATGAGCCGGCATGGTCAGAGGGCTGGATGGCATTGCGCCACAGGTCGAATGCACGCTGCGATTCACTGCGGTGCATCGGGTTATGAAATTCCGAACCCAGCTCCGCCAGCGGCTGTTGCGCGCTCTTGATGGGATCGAAGCCGTATAGCCATGCCCAATCGAGCTCACCAGTGGGATCGAGCCGCCCCAGTCCGCGCATGCGCCCGTCCCTCGCATGTGTCAGCGCGGGATCCTTGATCGCGGCGTGAATGCTGCGCGCGCGCGCTGCGGTCATGGCTCTGTTGACTCTTGGAATGCGCCGCCGGCTGTAATCGGTCAGCGCCGCTTCGACACCCTGGCTCGCCGCGAGCCGCCGCAAGCAGATTGCCAGCGTGACCGCATCCTCGATCGCAAAGGCTGCGCCATTGCCGGAGAAAGGGCCCATGGCGTGCGCCGAATCCCCGACCAGCGCGACGCGTTGGGTCGACCACGTGGCAAGCGGCGGACGGAAATGGATGCCGGTGAGGAATGCTTCTTGAACCTGACTCAAAATCTTGGCTACCGGTGCGCATGCGCCGGCGAACGATTTGCGCAGGTCGGCGACATCGCCCGATGCAGTCCACGACTCGCGGTGCACTTCATTGGCGGGTACATAGGCCGAAAGATTCAGCGTGGATTTGCTCACCGGATAGGTGACGACGAAGCGGTTTTCGCCCATCCAGCCCACCAGACTGCTGAGGGCCGCGACCTCAGGGATAAATTCGTTCGGAATCACAGTGCGCCATGCAATCAATCCGGTGAAGAGCGATTCCTGCTCGCCGAAAATCGTCGTGCGCACCACCGATTTCAAGCCATCCGCGCCGACCAACACGTCGCCGCGTATCTCTTCTCCGCTTTCGAGCGTGACGCCGATGCCCTCCGGCCGCTCCTCCACATCGCTGACACGTGCGCCTAGTCGTAGACATTCGGGCGGCAGACTCTTAATCAATGGATCGATGACATTGGCACGATGCAGCGAGTAATACGTTTCGCCGTATTTTCTCGTGGCTTGTTCACCGAGGGGAATGCGTTGCAGTTCTCGATCGTCGGACAGGGATCGGTAGATCCATGCTTGAGTGTCTATCGCCAATTCGCGAGCCAGATCACCCACACCCAGGTAATCCAGCGCCCTCATCGCATTCGCACCGAAACCCAGACCGGCGCCTATGGCTAGCAGCGCCGGAGCCTGTTCGATGACCAATGCATCGAATCCCTCCTTGCGCAACGCAACCCCTGTCGCCAATCCGCCGATTCCACCACCCACTACGATTACGCGCATCTGCACTCTCGTCATCAAGATTTGGTTCGATTCAACGCGCTGCGTCTTTGAGCGTGCCGGTTTGCGAACGTCGCCCACACGTCAATTGCGCGGCGCGTTTCAGGGAGAAAGCTAAAGAGCACGAACGAGTGAACCGTGTCGTCGAACAGCTCGAACGTAACGTCGACGCCCGCCGCTCTGCTTGCTCGATCGAGCTGCACCGCATCGTCGCGCAATGCTTCTTGTGCAGCGGCATGAATGAGCAATGGAGGCAATCCTTGCAGCACGCCGTGCACCGGCGACGACAACGGAACTGAAGGCTCTGTTTCCTGTAGGTAACAGGCTGCGAGCGTGGTAAGAACCTGCCGCCGATACCAGGAGTCGTGGCCCAAGCTCTGATCGATACTGGGACTCGACAGCGTGAGATCGCAAAACGGCGAGACGAGGTACAAGCCGTTGGGCGAGCGCAGGCCGGATCGGCGCGCCTGTATTGCTGTTTCAAGTGCAAGTGCGCCACCGGCATCTTCGCCAGTGACGAAGAGGCCGTCTGCAGCACCATCCTGTTCGACTAGCCAGCGATAGACGGCCGTCGCATCGGCGATCGCGGCCGGAAAAGGATGCTCCGGGGCAAGTCGGTAATCCGGAATGAGCGCCCAGCCGCCGACGGCTTGCGCCAGCCGCGACGCAATTTCTATAGCTGACTGCGCCGAACCCAGCACGAATCCGCCGCCGTGGAGATGCAGCACCACGGGACCGACGAACGCGCCGTTCGGCGAAACGCGCAAGGCATTCACGGCGTTGCAGTGCACCGCTTCTACGACGACGCCTTCGAGCACTGCAAATTCCCGCTGCGCGAATCGTTCATAGCCCGCGCGCTGCCCGAGCCAGCCACCGGCGTTGTCCTCCGGCGTCAATGCGTTGCGCCACGCTTCGAAAGCGCGCTGCGATTCCGGCCGTCGCATGGGATTGATCAGCGCAGCCTCCGCTTCCAATTGCGCCAGTGGCCGATGCGCAGCAGCCACGGGATCGTAGCGGTACAGCCAGCCAAACCACGTGTCGGCAATCGGATCCAGACGAGCCAGGCCGCGAAAGTAGCCGTTGCGAGCCTTCGTTTGCACCGGATCGCTTTCGTTGAAAGTGCGCAGGTTGACTCGGGATTGCACCAGCACCCGCGTGCACCATGGAAATCTTCGTCGCTGATATTCCTGGAAGGCTTCTGCGTAGCGAGCGGACCCGAAGCGGCGCAGACAGATGGCGAGCGTCACCGCGTCCTCAAGCGCCATGCACGCGCCTTGCGCGGCCGAGGGCGGCACCGGATGCGCGGCGTCGCCGAGCAACACGATCCGGTTCGAACTCCACTGGGACAAAGGATCGCGAAAATAGATGCCCGTAATGAAGGATTGTTGAATGGCGTCGAGGATGTTCTGCATCTCCTCGCAAACGCCGGAGAACGAAGCGCGCAGCTCAGCGACGTCCCGCGAGATCGTCCACGACTCGCGATGCACTTCTTCCGCGGGAACGAAGCCGACGAAGTTGTACAGTTGCCCGCCGTGTACCGGAAAAAAAATAACGTGGCGTTTGACGCCCAGAAACATTTGCGATATCGGCCGCATGGAAATCTGCGGGGCACTCGCGGCAGGAATCAATGCACGCCAGGCGACGTGCCCTGTGAAACGCGCCGGCCGCTCGCCGAATAATGTCGTTCGTACTGCCGAATTCAAACCGTCCGCGCCGACGAGAAGATCTCCTTCGATGGTCTCGCCGCCTGCGAGCTGCGCACGCACGCCGCCGGCGTGCTGCTCGATCGCAATGACGCGACTGCCCAGCCTGATATGGGAATTGGGCAGCGCGCCGAGCAGCGCATCCATCACATCGGGGCGATAGCATTGATAAAACCACTCACCGAAGCGAGCAGCACCCTCCGCTCCCATTTTTATTCTGAAGATCCGCTCGCCGGTTTCGAGGTCGATGGTCTCGCTACCCTCACTGGCGACGCTGGTTTCACGCACATGCTTATCGGCGCCTAAATAGACCAGCGCTTTGAGCGCGTTCGCCGAGAGATTTACTCCGGCGCCAACAGGCGCCAACGAGGGCGCCTGTTCCAGAATCAGCGGATCGAAACCTTCCTTGCGAAGCGCGACCGCAGCTGCGATGCCGCCAATTCCGCCGCCAATGATGATGATCCGCATCAATGCACCTTTGCTCAGATGACCACAATCCGGCACGTCATAACACGCCGTGTCGGTTGAGACGACTCGTGCGTCAGTGTCCTAAACGCATATTGACTCGAACACCGTAGGTGCGCGGCTCACCCGGCGATTGAATATCCGAGCCACCTGATGCGCCCTGGACGGTGGCATCGATCTTTTCATCGAGCAGATTTTTGCCCCACAGTTCGAAACGCCATTGATCGTTGATCGTCCAGCCGAGCGTCGCGTTGAGTGAGTTGTAAGCCTTCTGCTTGAGACGATTGTCCGGATCCCAATAGAAACCGCTGTTGTAACTATTGTTGGCGCCGATCGAAAACTCGCCAACTGAGGTGGGCACCTCGTACGTAAAGCCGAGCGTTCCCGTGAAGTGCGGCGCACGAATCAAGTCATACCCGCTCAGATCACAGATGCTTGACACCGTACCGCCGAGTACGGTGCCGCCAATCGGGGCCGCCGCCGTGCAAGGACCCGCAGGAAATTTCGTGTATTCGGCATGCAGGACTTCGAATCCGCCTTGAATGCTCAAACGCTCAGTCGCCGCGGCAACAAAGTCCACATCCAGGCCATAGATCTCTGATTCTGCGGCGTTGAGCGTAAGGAACTGGCCCACTGGGGCTGGCGGCGCCGCCGAACGCAGCTGGATATCCTTATAGTCGTAGTAGAAAAGCGCGGAGTTCAGACGCAGCGCATGGTCGAACCACTCGGACTTGAAGCCGATTTCGTACGCGTCCAATACTTCCGGATTGATAGGTGCGTTGATCCAATTGGAGATGTTGTACGACCCGCTTCTAAAGCCGCGGTTGTAAGATACGTAGCCCAGCATGTCATCGTTGAATTTGTGGTCGAGCGCCGCGCGCCACGTTAGTTTGCTCCACGTCTTCTCAGTCGGAATGCCGTCCGGATCTCCGGCAAACGGCGCCCCTGGATACGGTACCGCCGCGCCCGGTTGCGAACCGGAGAGTTCCTTCTTGTCATCGGTATAGCGCAGGCCCAGTGTCAGGCCCGTCGCGGCAAAAACATCGAAACTCATCTGTCCGAATGCCGCATATGACCGCGTGTCCTGCACCGCTCGCAGTACGCTGGGCGCGGTCGGAGGGTTACAGGCAGCGGCTAAATTGACACAGGTAATCTGAGCGGCGGACTGCCGGTCGTCCAAGTAGAACAAGCCGGCGATCCAATCGATCGGCGAGTCTGCCGGCGAAAGCAGCTGCAACTCTTGAGTACGTGTCTGCGTACCGGCATCTATACGTATGTTGGTAGAAGACTTGAACGGCGTTGCTCTGCCGGTAATACCGTTTACGTTGAAATCGAAGGAATTATCGAGGTGCTGATAACCGGTCAGACTCACCAGTCTGCTCCAGCCAAAGTCGTGCTCCACCGCGAGACCAATCAGGTATTGCTCGTTGCGAATCGGCGTATCGATGTGGTTGACGGTATAGCGACCCAGATTCTGCGATCCATCGGTAGCCACCGAACCGGGGTAGACGTTGAAGTTGATGCCGACATCGGACTCAAGCTTGTCATAGAAGCCGAGTAGTTTGACCGTGGTGCTTTCCGCGGGCGTCCACATCAGTTTGGACGTCACGGCTCGCTCGTCTGTGTAGAACGCATCGTTTCCACTGAATACATTGCGTCCCCAGCCCTCGCCCTGATCGCGATACAACCCCGACACATTGACGGCGAGCGTGTCGGTCACGCCCGTCTCGCCGTAGAGGTTGAACGTACTGGTATCGAAGTTTGCGTAGCCTGCCGTGACATCGAGCGCCGGCGTGTGTGAAGGATCTTTGGTAACGATCTGGATAACGCCCCCCGTCGCGTTTCTTCCGAACAGAGTGCCCTGCGGCCCTTTCAACACTTCGACACGACTGACGTTGTTCAACGAGAACACGCTGGCAGTCGGGCTTGCGAGATAGAACCCGTCCATATAGCCGGCGACCGGCGAATCCACGCCGAACGCACCTCCCGCCTGCCCAACGCCGCGCAAGAAAGGAGTCGCATTGACGAGATTCTTGTTGATCGTAAGACCCGGCACGAGTTGCTGGAGCTGTACGGTGTCGGTGATCTGAAATGCACCGAGAGACTCTGCGGTGACAGCCGACACCGAAATGGGCACGTCCTGGAGATTCTGTTCACGCCGCTGCGCGGTGACGACTATCTCCTCAAGACCGCTCCTGGCAGACGCTGCATCGCTTTGCGGCGACTGCGCTGTCGCCAATATCGGCAGACCCAATAGAGAACTCACTATGCATGTGCTCATCCATTTTTCGACGGACATCATGCTTCCCCCCTTCTGCTACGTAGTTTTTTATAAAACCGTCCACGGTGACTCCTGGCCGGACCACCGTTTGAGATGCGCCGCAATCTCACCGTGGCGATGTTTGGCTAATCAATTCTCCAATTTAATAAATTTAAAATTATTCACTCTCCAATGATGATGAATATTTGCCTATTAAATCAGGCTATGACGACCATTTATTTCATTTTGGGAAATATATTCTCCATTTTGATTTACGTCAATGCAATGACGCGGCATGCACCGGCGGCTGGTCCGGAGCGCTTGTATTTGCCACATCGCGCCCGCAAACTTGCTGGCGCACATCGTGCATATCAATTCAAAATCTGATGCGCGCAGCGCTTCGCGCCCACTTGCAAGCAAGGGTGAAAGAGGTATGTCTTGAATAGACGCAGGACAGAAATCGCCAAGCGTGCCAACGACGCTACTGGAGCGAACGGCATTCGCGCGATGGCCGTAGGTATGTCGCTCCTGACGGCAATGGCCGAACAGGACGGCCCGGTGAGCTTGGGACGAGCAGCGGCAGCAGCCGGCCTGACCCCCAGCCGCACTCATCGATATCTTGCGAGCCTGATCCACTTCGGCTTCGTCGTTCAAGACGCATCGACCGGCGAATACGACCTTGGCCCCGCAGCTGTCGAGTTGGGACTAGCGGCGGTGAGTCGTCTCGATCCGATCCGAGTCGGTGCGGATTCGCTGGTGGAGTTAAGTCATGCAATCGGTGTGGACTCGCACCTGACCATCTGGGGGAACCGCGGTCCGACGGTCGTGCGATGGGAGTCCGGCCAGCACGGCTATGCGGTGAAAATTCGCGAGGGTCGGGTACTCCCTCTATTGGGAAGCGCTACGGGGCGCCTTTTTCTCGCGTATCTGGACGCAAGCCGGACCGAGAAATTCCTGGCGCAGGAAGTAAAGCAGTGGAATTCGGTCAAAGATCAGAAGCAACCGATCACACCGGCGGCCATCGAGCGAATCAAAGCCGATACTCGGCGTTATGGAATTGCCGGCAGCGTCGAAACCAACCGTCCCGGCGTACAGAGCCTTACTGCGCCGTTATTCAATCGGCCGGATAAGGGCGGCATCGGCACGCTAGCCGCGCCAGTATTCGATACCAACGGCATCTGCATGACGCTTACCCTCTTGGGATTGACCGACACATTCGATCTGGATCTGGCCGGAGAACCCGCCCGCGAGTTGAAGCGCGTTGCCGCAAACACTTCCAAACGATTGGGCGCCGCTTCGCGATTTGCTACCGCGTACGCATAAGCGCAGGCCCGTCGGCTTCGGGCCATCGTCGAAGACGTGGCCGGGACGAGCATCGCAACGTCGGCATGACACGGCCGTGCGCCGCATACCCAAGCTGTTGCCGGACGACTCCCACACGACCAAGGCATCGGCACATCGGGTACAACTCGCGCTGCGCGAAGTCTAGCGCAGCATCGCGAATCAGCGGCTCTTCCTCCATGGTTGCTGCTCGAAAAGGAACGGACCTGCCCAGGCGAATGGGGCCGGCTTCAATGTGTCGGACGTTTGCATCGATTTGGCTTGAGAGTTAAGCGCAGTGGCTCGGGTCTTGCTTGTGCTTGACAGAATACAAATGCAGCAGTATCAGTTCATGCACAAAATTAGAATCATGGGGGACGGCAGTGATGGCAAAAGCAAATCCACTCGTCTCGATGGTAGGCGCTGCAGCATTGAGCGTGGGCTCGATGGCGGTGGCGCAGGACAACGCGGCAGCTTCGGGTTATCGAGAACTGGAGCAAGTCGTGGTGACGGCACAACGCCGGGAACAAAACGTCCAGGACGTCGGCATCTCGATAGCGGTGCTTAGCGGCGAGGACCTCAAGCGGCAGGGCCTGTCGTCGAGCGTGGAAATCGCTGATCAGACGCCGGGTGTGCACATGGGAGGAAGCCTGGCCGGCCAGAGCTTTCAGTTTTCCATTCGCGGCGTCACGCAGAACGACTTTAGCGATACCATCGAAGCGCCGGTCGCGGTCTACGTCGACGACGCCTATATCCCTACGCAGCAGGGCCAGACACTGGCGATGTTCGATGTGGCCCGCGTCGAAGTGCTGAAAGGTCCGCAGGGCACGCTGTTCGGCCGCAACGCGACGGGCGGCCTGGTGCACTTCGTCGTCAACACGCCGACTCGTGTGGCCGAAGGCAGCGCCGATGTCTCGTACGGCAACCTGGGGGAAGCCAAAGTGGAGGCCGCAGTCAGCGGCCCGCTTTCCGAGCGCGTGTCCGCGCGCGCAGCGGTCTTCTACAACCGGATCGACAACTACTGGGATAACAAGTATCCGTCAGGCTCGGTCGCGGGCCTGCCCACGACCTTCGGTGCGCCGCTCAGCCAGTGTTGCGAAGACGAAGGCGGCTTCGAGACGTATGCCGGCCGCGTGCAGCTGCAGTTCGATGTCAACGATCGACTCACCCTGCGCCTGGTCGGCGCAGCGGCGAAGCGCACACTTTCGACCGCGCCTTATACTTCAGTGGCGGTGACGCCGGTCGTCAATGCTTCCGGTAGCGTCGTGAATGTGATTCGCACGGCGGCGGACGACACGCGCACCATCATCGGCCCCGACGGCAACAACTATTTCAATCCCGCGCTATTTCCGCTGCAAGGGGCGCAGACCGGCCTTGGCTTCGGTCCGGCGCCGGGCCTGCGCTTTGCGGGCAATACCTGGTTTGGCTATCGCCCGCTGGATCCGCAGGACAGGAATCTCTCCGTGCAGTACGCGAATGAAGACAGCAATGAGGATTCTTCCTATAGCGTGGGTCTGCACGCCGACTACGACTTCGGTGAGGTGTCGCTGGTGTCGCTCACCAATGTGATGGGCTTCGACAAGATGCTCATGATGGACGCGTCGGGCACGCCGCAGAATCTGTTCCAGTACGGCACCGACTCCGAGGCATCGAGCTTTTCGCAGGAATTCCGCTTGAGCGGCGGCAGCGCCGCCTTCCGCTGGGTCGGCGGTCTGTACTACCTGCACATCGACAGCGATACCAAGGACGGGTTGATGGGCTCGGCCGGTTCGCTGTTCGCGGGCACGTTCGGCCTCGAGGCGAGCGGCGTGGATGTCATCGCGGCTCGCACCCTGAAGTCGGACTCGACCTCGTTGTTCGGCCAAATCGAGTATGACTTCGCGCCGCGGTGGACGCTCATTGCCGGTGCGCGCGGCGTCATCGAAAAGCAGGACTTCGACTTGACGTACTACGCCGCGCGGAACGACAACGACTACAAGGTCGATACTTCGACCATCCTGTTCCCGCTGTCTTACGCTCCCTTTGCCGACAAGCGAACACAAGACCTGATTGCGGCCAAGTTGCAGGTCGAGTTTCGCCCGACGGATCAGATGCTGTGGTTCCTGGGCGTGAATCGTGGCGTAAAAGCCGGCAATTACAACGCCAAGTCATTCGACGGCTCGCCGAATATCAGTGCTTCGCAGGTGCCCTACGATCCCGAAGTGCTGCTGTCCTTCGAGGGCGGTTTCAAATGGAACCCGGCCCTGCCGCTGTCGCTGAACGGCACCGTATTCCATTACGAGTACAGCGATTACCAGGCGTTCGTTTTCACTACGAACTCGGGCGTCGTAAAGAACGTGGACGCCGAGACCGACGGCATCGAGCTGCAGTTGAATGCGCGCTTGGGCAACGACCTGGACCTCATGCTCGGTTATGCCTGGACGGATGCGAACATTCCGGACTTCGAGGTCGCCCCGGGCGTGTTCCGAGACGTGAAGCCCACCTTTACATCCGAGCACGCCGCCGCCTTCTCGCTGCGTTACGAAGTGCCGGCGAACATCTTCGGCGGCCGCGCCGAACTCGGTACCAGCGTGACCTACTCTTCGAGCTTCTTCCACAACCTGAGGAACTTCGATGCCGACAAAATGGCCGGCAGAACCTTGGGTAATGCCGATGTGTCCTGGTTCAGCGCCGGCGATCGCTGGCACCTCACGGGCTACGTCAAGAACATTGCCGACAAGCGTTACGGGACCGTGGGCTTTGACAGCGCCGCCAACTGCGGCTGCTCGATCGAGGCTTACGGCACGCCCCGCACGTACGGCGTGACGCTCGGTACAAAGTTCTGAGCGCAGGCATCGGACGTGAGGTGCTGCATGACGGTCGAAGAATGGGCAATGAAATGGCGCTCGTGATTGGGAGAAATGTCGAATGAAAATCAAACGAGTGGTAACGGGTCGCAGCGACGCGGGCGAATCCGTGTTCGTTTCGACGGACCCTGCTCCGCGGACTCACGACTTTGAGCACGTGCCGGGCATGTCGATCACGCAGCTATGGTCGACTCCGGCACTGCCGAGCCTGGATGCCCGCATCGTCGATCCGACCGAAGTGCTGAAGTCGATCGTGCCGGGCGCTGGCGGCACACAGTTCATGATCGTCGCATTTCCGCCTGACCGCGTGGCCCTGTCGCCTTCGTTCGATGGTGCAGCCGCAGGCGCAGAGAATCTGCGCCACGCGCCGGGGCTCGCCGAAAAATTCGAACCGGACAATCCGGGCATGCACACGACCGACACGATCGACTACGGGATCGTTTTGCGCGGAGAAATTTTCTTGGAACTCGACGGCGGACGCATCGAGCACCTGCACGCCGGAGATGTCGTCGTGCAGAACGGGACGCGCCATGCGTGGCGGAATCGGAGCGATGAGGTCGCGCTCATCGCGTTCGTACTGATAGGCGCCGCTCGCAAAACATGATCGTAGGGACGCACCAGGTAGCTTCTCAAACAACATATTTCTTCAACGCAACGCAACGTGACGGCTGCGGTCCACTCGGCGAACGGCAAGAGAACCTGGCAGAGGTATCGCACGTGCCGCCGGGAACGAGTATCCGTCTTGGCTTTACTCACCGGAGTCCTTTCTAATGGCGACCATGAAAGCTGCTCGTCTGCACAAAATCGGCGAACCGATGCGGATCGAGAACCTGCCGATACCCGAGCCGGCGGCGAACGACGTGCTCGTGCGCGTACGCGCGTGCGGAATCGTGCCGAACCTGGCCAACATCCTGACAAATTGGCAAACCTGGTTTCCCGAGCTGCCGCTGCCGCCGCTGCCGGCCATCTTCGGCCTCGACCCAGCCGGTGAAATCGTCGCCGTTGGATCGCATGTTCACACCTGGCACGCGGGCGATCGCGTCTATGTGAATCCGGGCCGCTACTGCGGCGGCTGCCGTGCCTGTCGCTCGGGAGATCTGGTGCAGTGCGTGCTCTACACGTTCAATGGCTACTTCGGCTTCTCGCCGGATTCCTGGAAGATCTACCAGAACTATCCCTACGGCGGACTGTGCGAGTACATGACCGCGCCGCAGTACTCGCTGGTAAAACTCCCCCACAACGTGTCCTTCGAGCAGGGTGCGCGCTTCGGCTATCTCGGCACGATGTACTCTGCCTTGCGCAAGACGGCGATTGCACCCGGCAAGACGCTGCTCGTGAATGGGATCAGCGGGACGCTCGGTATCGGCAGTCCGCTTTTTGCGCTCGCGATGGGTGCGAACAAGATCTTCGGCACCGGCCGTAACAAGGAATTGCTGAAGCGCGTCAAAGCGATCTCACCGGATCGCATCGAGGTGCTTTCCATAGACGACGGTGAACCCATCGACCAGTGGATCGACCGCAAGACCGAAGGGCGTGGCGTCGATGTCTTCGTCGATGCGCTCGGACCCGGTGCGGTTCACGAGACCTTCTTGCAGGGCGTGCGCGCACTGAGACGCGGCGGCCGCGCAGTCAATATCGGCGCGATCATGGGTCCGGTCGGCGTGGATCTGCACACCATGATGGACGAGGGGCAGTCCCTCGAAGGGTCCATATGGTTCGACGCCGGCGAAGGTCAAGACATGGCCGATATGGCGCAATCCGGCATCGTGGATCTTTCCCTATTCGAGCACGTGAAGTATCCGCTCGATCAGGTCAACGAAGCGATCTCAGGTGTCGCGACTCGCAATGGCGGGTTCAGCAACTTCGTCATCACGCCGTGATGCAGCCGGGCGATGACGGGACGATCATGGCACGCGATGGCTGATTCAGCCTCGTATGGCTTGCCGCGATCGAGATTTCGGACACCCTCGATGCGATAAAATAGGCAGCCGTCTCACGCCGAAACCTGGATAATCCAGGCTGATTGACAGTACGCTTGGCCGGACATGAGGCCGCTTCCGTACAGCGGGGTCGGTCCTGTTGGATGGGTTTGAATTTCCATCCGCACGAAGTGCACGACATTTACTACACGGGGATACACGATGAACGAATCGATTGCGCGGAGGCCACGGCACTCCGCATTACTGTTTGCTGGCGCCATCTGGACGCTGACTGCCATGTGCGCTCATGTTGCGACGGCGAGCCCACAACCTACGGACGACTATCTGGCGATCAAGCAACTCATAACTGTCGACTATCCGAAGGCGATCGACTCGGGCGACTCGAAAGCCTATGGAGCACTGTTCGCGGAAGACGCAGAACTCAAGGCGGCCAATTTGACGACGAAGGGACAGAAAGCGATCGAGGAGAACTTCAAGACGAAGGCGTCTCGTTCCCGGCCGGCTGTCGCTGCGGCATCCACCCCAGACGCTGCAGCTGACGCAGCTCGCGCGCAGCCGGTCAGGAAACATACCGTCTCCGATCTGGACATCAAGATTGCCGGCGATACGGCAACCAGTACTGCGAACTGGCAGACGGTGTCGATACTCGACGGCAAGACCACGGTCCTCTACGCGGGAAATTACCTCGACAAGCTGACGAAAGTGAACGGCGTCTGGAAATTTCAGGTCCGCGAAATCGGGATGAAACCGGTTCCGGGTTCGGCCGCGGCGCCACCTCCAGCTCCGTCCGCACGGTAGCGCTCCCCCCCGTGAACAACACATTCCACCGCCTGGCCTGCTCCACTTGAGAAGCCGGACAGACCCATCAGGTCCAGCGGCTCCAGCACGATATGCGTGGTGCCGTCGCGGTACGGGGTCTTTGACGTGAAGGGAACCACTAATGCCACTGGCGCATGGATGCGCCGAAGCGGCCAGTGGGTAGTGCTCCTGCCCCGCTGCGGTCAGCGCCAAACGCTCGGTAGCTACCGGCGAGCGATTCACAGCGACCGTTCAGCTGGTTTGCGAAAGACGTGCTACTGAGATTTCTGCGGTCCGCCATTGAAGTCATAGGTCTTGCCATCCGCAAAGACGGCCTTGGAGAGTGAACCGCCGGGAGCACCGTTTCGCATCGGGTTAACGGTGATCTGCACCTTCTCACCCGGCTTGAAGGCGTCGCGCCGGAGCCCGGTGCGTGTCAGCTGGTTCGGCGCACGCCATTCGATGCTCCATTCGACCTCGTTGCCATCAGGCCCCGGCACCATCAACTGGATCCAGGAATGCGGAGAAACCCACTGGAATTCCTTGACGGTGCCATTCAGTACCAGCGTCTTTTGCATGTCGAACATGGCGAAGGAATGGTGGGCCATGGCCGGCATGGCGACGGCCATCGCAAGGATAGTGGCAATCGTCTTGACGTTCATTGATGTGACCTCTTGCCTCTGGAATGGCTATAAATAGCTGATCGGCGCAGTCGATTAACCCGTTGCCTGGTTCGTCCAGTTACTTTGCCGGCCCGGTCAGGGGCTTGCCATCCGGGCCGAGAAGATAGGAGACGCCATCGGCACCGATCGCACTGCGGTTGTATTTTGGATTGCAGGGGTACTCGAGGAACTGATAGTCCGGTGGTTGGCGCCGGTATTGGATTTTGGTCTTCCACGGTTTGGTGAAAGCCTCCGGATCCGT
>JAIBJL010000597.1 GCA_020029545.1 Gammaproteobacteria bacterium | reverse complement strand
ACCTGTTCTCAAGCAACGAGGAGACCGGCGGCACCACCGAGACCGTCGTCGTCATCACGCCGCACATCATCAGGCAGGCCAGCGACACCATCTCCGCGAGCCAGCTACAGCGACTCGACGTCGCCGCCCAGCCGTCCGCTTACAATGGGTTGACGCTGGAACGGACGTTGTCCTGGCCGGGCGCCGCGTCGGCTAGCGACAACTGAAAGCACGCACCGGCCACACCGCGGGCTGACACGAGATTGCCGGAAACACCCCCGTCATTGCGGCGTCGTGCTACGCCGGTCACAATTCGACGCGAAGTCGGCCTTGGCAATGAACACGAGGTGCTGTTCTTGGCTACACAACATGCCCTGAAGCCCAGTTTCCACGCCGGGTCCAGAGCGACGACTTGTGCCGTAAACGCTGTGCGCCATGCAACTCGGCCGACATTGTCAATGCTATGGTCCTGAAGACGAACGGGGAGTACCAATGAGAGTCATGCTTCTGAACGACACCGCTTCAGTGCCTCACATCGGATGCCAAGCGGTTTCCGATGCCCACGCACGGCTTCTCGGTGCCGCAGGGCACATCGTTTTGAAGCGGTATTTCCTCGGCGAGCTGAGGCGTTTCGCCATCCCAGACGAAGAGGCCGCGATTCAGGCAGTTCTGCGCGAGGAAGCGCTGCGGTCGGAAATCGAGGCCTGCGATGTTGTGATGGTAAATGGCGAGGGCACCTTGCATCACGGCGCAGGCACTGAGTGCTTTGCGATGCTCGGTGCCGCACAAAGGCTCGGCCGCGCAACACTGATCGTCAATGCCGTGTTCGAGGCGCACAAGGGCTGGCAGGATGTGCTCTCCAGACTGGACGACTTCTGCGTCAGGGACGCATCGTCGCTTGAATGCGCGCGTCAACTAGGACTCCGCGCCCGGCTGCAGCCTGACTCGATTCTGGCCGCGCAGTTCGACGAGCCGAAATTCGTCGATCTGCGGGATCAGATCGTCGTCACCGATTGGCACCCGGCGCGCGATGACGATGTCGGTGCCACCTTGCGCACCATTCTCGGCGCGGTCGAAGGTGCTGTCTATTTTCCGATGCTCCATGGCATACACGCCCATCTTTGGAGGGGGGCGCTCGCGGCATGGTCCGAGGCCGGGTGCATCATCACGGCACGTCATCACGGCGTCTATCTGGCAGTGGCTGCGGGACGACCGTTCGTCGCCCTGCCCTCGAATACGAAAAAAATCGAGGGGCTGTTTCAGGCCGCGGGCGTGAATATCCCGCTTTGCATCACGACGGGCGAGGTCGAGGCCGCGCTCGGCTATGCCTATGAAAATATCGGCGAGTACGAGAAATTGACCGCCTACCTCGGAAGTTTTCTTCCGCTGCAGACGTTTTCGGCCCTAGGCCCGGGTGCTGACGCAACGTCGCCTCAAGAGGAAATCGGCCGGCTGCAGGATCAATTGCGGGGCAAGACACGCAGTGAGGCGCCGTCCTTCTGGGGGTTGGGCAACGGCAGCCCAGCAGGATTGCGCCCGCTCGGCTAACAGGAGGTAGAGTCGGCCATTCCGTAGATGGATTCGTCGCTTTTGCCGGCGAAGACTGCTTCGACTGCGGTCGACTTCTGAAAGATCGCGCAGAACCGGTATTCGTGTCCGGGAATGGTCGAAAACGGCGGCAACACCCAGCTGTATTCCGGCGAACCATGCAATGGCAAATCGGCCGTCCGAATACGTTCTCCCCAGCCATCGTGGATCCGTTCCAGGTCTACCGTTACTGGAACGTACCCGTTGCGCGTCAAGTCGCACTCTATCGTGTCGGGATGGAAGGCGGTCGCCACCAGATAGCCACAGTTGTAGCTGGCGATGTTGCGCAGTGCGATCGACTGCTCGAGTTCCGTGACATAGGTGATCGCATTCATGACGAATACGAAATCGAATGACTCGTCCGATACGGCCTCGACAAAGGAAATGGGTGGCAGAAAGCTGACCATGCTGCGCGCGGCGTCGCAAGGGCTGACGAAGCCGCTTCCCGACGGAACGAAATGCGTCCGCTCCAGTTCCGTCATGGGTGCGAGAATAGACTCGGGGTAGCGCGCCTCGCGCGCAAAGTCGAGAAAGCTCGCGTCGATATCGGTGGCGAACAGCTGAATGTCGTGAGTCCGCTGCAGGTCGAAGATCCTGCAATACGTGGCAAACGAGTAGGCCTCGGCACCAATCGACCCCGCATGAAACAGAACCTTGATCTGCCGCTTCCGATAGTTGGCGCACAAGCGCATCAGCGCGTGCAGCAACGGCCGATTCCTGAAGAACGAGGTCGCACCCTTGGAGTCGCCGCTGTACACCCTCAGCATGGTCTTATCCGGTTGCGGATCGACAACTGGCATCAGGCCCATGCCGGCTGCTCGCTTTCCGTGCGTGCCGCGAGCTTCTGGCGGAGCGATTCGTTCTCCTTCTCGAGGTGTCGCGCCCACGAGGCAAGGCCGAACCTGCGGACATCGACCTTGCGCCAGAACTTGCCGGGACTGCGCGCGAACTCATCGAGATTGGCGAGTGCGAGCGCGCACTGCGATGCCATGTCCGCAACTTCTGCTAGTTCCTGGAAGCCGAATGTGAGCGGCGCCTCG
>JAIBJL010000596.1 GCA_020029545.1 Gammaproteobacteria bacterium | reverse complement strand
GTGAAGGGCGCCGGCGTCGTCGGCGAGGAACCGGTGCTCAAGCCGGGCGAGCATTACGAGTACACGAGCGGCGTGCCGCTGCCGACCCCCTCGGGCTTCATGGTCGGCAGCTACGGCATGGTGACCGAGACCGGCGAGAGTTTCGCCATCGAGATCCCCGCCTTCTCCCTCGACCTCCCGCAAGGCGGGCGCACGATCAACTGAAAGCAGCCCATCAACTGAAAGCGGGCCATGGCTTTGCCAACGCAGAACCGTGGCTCCGACGACGGGTCGCGCCAGTCCGCACCCAATACCACACCCAAAAGAGGCCGTTTTTGGCGTGGAGTTTGACCTTACACGGGGGCGCAAAGTTCGCTAAGTCCTTGCACCATGTCCAATCAGCCTCCGCCTTTCAAATACTGGGCATTCGTCAGCTACAGCCATCACGACAAGCGAGTCGCCAAGCGACTCGTCACCGAGCTGGCGGCCAAAGCCGTTCCAAGGCCGTTTCGCAATCGCGTGGTGGGCGCTCCTGCGCGCTTCGTTCCCATTTTTCGGGACGAGCGCGATGTGGCTGTTGCACCGAGCCTGGAGCCGGCGCTGCTTGAGGCGCTCGACAGCTCGGCGCGGCTGATCGTGATTTGCTCGCCGTTCGCAGTGGCATCCAGTTACGTCGCGGCGGAGATTGAGCACTTTCTTGCGCGCGGGCGCGCCTCCGACATTCTTTGTCTAGTCGCCTCAGGAGTCCCGAGCTCCACGGACACTGGCCGGCCGGAGCTCGAGTGTCTGCCACGGCCGCTGCGCGAGCGTACGACGCCTGAAGGCGAAATGCAGCCGATTCCCCCGGCGAAACGGCCGCTCGCTGCGGCGCTCGGGGAGGAAAGCAAGGCGGAATGGGCTGCGGTCGTCGAGCAGATGACGTCCGGACTGCTCGGCATTTCACAAACCGAGTTGCGGCGGCTTCAGCAGCGCGTCCAGCTCAAGCGTGGCGTCGCCGCGGCCGCGGTTGCGCTGGTCCTGGCCGCAGGTGGCTATTTCGCGTGGCAGGAATTCTTTGCCCTTCATACGACCTACTACCGGGATTTCGAGCGGCGGTATGGCGTATGGCGCGGCATCGATCCGGTTTCCAAGGAGACGGCGCAAAAACTTGACCAAACGTATGTGTTCACCACGCGGGGAAGGCGATCCTATCCAGAGCGGGTACGACTTGTCGCCTATGGAGCGGCGTGTACCGCATCAGGAGTGTCCAGCATTCTCGGCAACAAATTGACCCAGGACTGCTCCGCCGCAAAGGCATGCGAGGCTCGGTTCGGCTACACCGCCGCGGGCAATATCCATTGGGAAGCCCTGCACGATCAGTACGGGCGCGAGCTGGAGCGCCTGACCTATACCAGCGCCTCGACCGGTCAGTTCATCGAGGGGGACTATGGCTGCAAACGAACCGGCACTGGCGTTCAATACGTGGGCTTTGAACGCCACAACGAGGGCATTTTCGCGGGTCTCGAAAAACGCCGGCAATTCCGCGCCGGGCCTGAATCGCCACGGCGCAACAATTCCGGAGTCCATGGCGTTGCGTTCGACTATGACCCGAACCATCAGACGTACGGGCGAATTTCGCGCGTGACGTATGAGGACGGCGAGGGCGCCCGCGAGCTGAACAAGGATCGGCATGCCGGCTGGACAAGCACATTCGATGCTGCCGGCCGGGAGGTCCGCAAGGAGTTCTTCGGCCGAAACGGTGCGCCGATCATCACGAGCGCGGGTTACGCTGCGGTGACCTATCGATTTGATTGGGATGGCAATCTGACGGAGGAAAAGTACCTCGACACATCGGGAAAGCTGGTCCTCGACAAGAATGGGATCGCCGGGCAGCGCTGGGAACGTGATAGTCGTGGGCTGCCAATCGTCATTACTCATCTTGACCGTGACGGCAACCCTTCTCCCGACAACAAGGGCATCGCCATCATCCGACAGGACTACGACCAGCGGCTTCTGTTGATGCGCAGGCGCTACTTTTCAGCTGATGGACAGCCAGTCTACGATGACACCGGCGCGGCAGGCGTCGCTTACGAGCGCGATGCTTATGATGCGGTCCTTTCCGAAACCTGGCTGGACCGCGACGGCGCGACTCCGATTTTCACTGCGAAAGGCTATGCGATCCATCGAAGAGAATACGATGCTGTCGGAAACACCGGTCGAGATCGGTTCTTTGGCCCCAATGGATCGCCTGCCCTCGATGTTCTACACCGCATTGCCGGCTGGAATTCTTTTTTCGACAGCAGGGGTCGCCAAGTTAAAGGGGAAAGCATTGGCTCGAACGGGGAATTGATCGCCAACTCACATGGGGTTGCCTACTATACCAGCATGTTCGACGATGCGGGAAACGTAACTGAACGGCGCTGGTTCGACTCGCGACATGCTCCAACCGTCAACGAGGACGGGTATGCCGGATACCGCGACAAATTCGATGATCGTGGCCGCAGGCTCGAAAGGGCGTATTTTGATCGAAACGGCAACATTGGACGCAATGGGGAAGGTACATCATTCGTCGGTTATACCCACGACGACTGGGATCGAGTCGTGGAATACCGACATTCGAACGCCGAACGTAAGCTCAGTGAGCGACC
>JAIBJL010000264.1 GCA_020029545.1 Gammaproteobacteria bacterium | reverse complement strand
CCAGGCGAGAGCCAGATTCGATCTTCCTCCCCAGCCGCTCGCCGACTCGCTTCGAGCGGTCGGCAGCCAGACCAACGTCAACGTTCTCTTCGACCCGCCGCTGGTCGCGGGTCATCAGGCTCCTGCTTTGAAGGGCGAGTACACGAGCAGCCAGGCATTCACGCTCCTGCTCGCGGGGACGGGGATAACCTACGAACTGATGAATGAACATACGGTGGTGCTCGCCGAGTCGAGCGGCACGAGCGGCAGCGCCTCTCCTGGGGCGGCAGAGCGAAAGACATCGCGGAGCGGGAAGAATGAGATGGGGACAAGTGTTGCGACCGTCGCCATGCTCATGGCGGCGGGAGAGGCTTCTGCGCAGACCCCATCGCCGGCCGCGTCGGAGCTTTCCGGAAAGCTGGAAGAAGTCATCGTCACGGCGGCACGACGCGAGCAAAGCGCGCAGGATGTCGCCGGCGGACTGCAAGTATTCGGCGGCGAGGAACTCGAACGCACGGGCACCACTCAGTTTGTCGATTACCTCCTGAGTGTGCCTAACGTCAGTTTCCGAGATCAGGGCGGCGGTTCGAAGCCAAGGCACGCTGTATGGCGAAGGCGCGATGGGCGGGGCGATCAAGATGATCCTGAACTCGCCCGATCTTTCGAAATACGAAGGCCGCGCCGAGACCACGCTATCCAGCACGGAGAGTGGCGGCTTCAACTATCAAGTACGCGGCATGGCCAATCTTCCGCTGGTCACGGACCGGTTGGGGCTGCGCCTGGTTGGCAGCTACGAGGATCGCGACGGCTACATCGACAACGTTGCCACGGGTGAGGACGATTTCAATGGCTCCCATGGATACTCGATTCGCGGCACGCTCCTGTGGCAACTGACCGATGGCCTGAGCGCCGAGTTGCTGGCGCTTCGCAACGTGCAGGATCAGGACGGCACCAGTCAGGTCGACAGTCGGCTGGCCGACCTCGAGATGGCCACGCTGGAAGACCTATACAACGACACCGAGAACGACGTTCTGGGACTGACAGTCAAGTACGATCTGGGCTTCGCCGGCTTGACCTCGATCTCCTCATACTATTCATCGAAGCGCGAGCGGCAGATCCACTTGCCGGCGCTCGGTCCGGTCTTTGCCCGATTCGGCACGATCACGCAAGAGCCCTCTGCCTCAACCACCGATCTGTCCTCGGTGTCTCAGGAATTGCGGTTGGTGTCCAATGGCGATCAGCGCCTCGACTGGGTCGTGGGAGCGTTTTATCGGGACAAGGAGCAGGACAGCCGCAGTCGTTTCTACTTCGTGCCTGCCGATCTGGCCTCGGTGAACGCCGGCCTGGCGGTCGCCGGGCGGCCTTTGCTGCCGGACTCGGGCACCATATTCGACACTTTCACCAAGGATGGTTACGAGCAGTACGCCGTGTACGGCGAAATCAACTTCGAACTGCTTGATCGCCTCGAGCTCATCGGGGGATTGCGGTGGTTTGAAGAAGAAGTCACGTATCGCGGCGAGACCGTCGGCTTCAGCCTCCTGGCATCGGCGTCTAGTGTCGTTCCCGGAGGCATCAAGGAAGATAGCGTGGTTCCGAAATACGGTCTGTCCTACAAGCTTTCCGACGATCATCAAATTTACGTGCAGGCTGCCAAGGGTTTCCGCAGCGGCGTCGTCAACACCAGCCGTGCATTCCAAGTGGGGGACGAGGGGGCCGGTTCCGACCGTCTCTGGAGCTACGAGCTCGGGGCCAAGACCAGTTGGGCGGACCAACGACTGCGGCTCAACGGCGCGGTCTACTATGTGGATTGGAAGGATGTACAGACCCGGCTGACCGCCATCTCTCCGGTGACGCTGTCGTCGTACGGCTTCATGGAGAACGGCGGCGATGCCGAGCTGATCGGCGCCGAGCTGGAGCTGGTCGGAGCGCCGATCCAGGGATTGTTGCTGGGACTAAACGGTGGGTACACGCATAGCGAGATGGTACGAGTGGCAGCCGCCAACGCCGCGATCAAAGGCTCGGAGCTGCCGAGTGTGCCGGAGTGGACCGCAAGCGGCTTCTTCGAGTATCGCGGACCCGTCCCCGTAGGCGTGAACCTCACTGGGGTTTTGCGGTTCGACGTCCAATACAGCGACAAGCAGGCGATGCTTCCGATCACGACGACCAGCGACGGCAACTACGTCAAATCCTACTCGATCGGCAAGCTCCAGCTGGGGCTGGAAGCGGACCGCTGGTCGACGACGATCTTCATCGACAATCTCTGGGATGAGCGTGCGCAGTTCGGGCGCGGTAACACCGGCACCGGACCGTTGGTGAATCCCGACTTCATCACCGTCGCGCGGCCGCGTACTTATGGCATTCGCTTGGGCACATCGTTTTAATTAGGCATCGGGAACGTGTCCATGGCGAATTCCTGATACAGCGGCTCATGAGCGAAACTGAGGCGCTTGGGATCGATCTGACGGGCGCGCCGTGCGTGGTGCCGGAATGACGCGGGCGGATGCTCCGGCAACGCCCGCGGGCGCTGAGGCGAATGCGCTCAGCGCGTCTGCGTTGGGGCCCGGGCGCTACCGCTGGATCGTGGTCGCGCTGCTTTTTATGGCGATGGTGGTCAACTACATCGATCGACAGATGATTGGTGTGTTGAAGCCGGGCTACTTGCAGCCTGAATTCGGCTGGAGCGAGCAGGACTACGCCAACATCGTGTCATGGTTTCAGGCGGCCTACGCAGTATCGTATCTATTCTTCGGCAGGATCGTCGATCGCATTGGCGCCAAATGGGGATTGGGCGTCGCATTCACGCTTTGGACGGTCGCGCACATTGCGCATGCCGGCACACGCACGCTGACACAGTTCGTTCTCGTGCGCGTCTTGCTGGGTGTGGGCGAGGGCGGCGGGTTCCCGGCCAGCATCAAGGCAGTGACGGAGTGGTTTCCAAAGCAAGAACGCGCCCTCGCCACTGGCATCTTTAACGCAGGCACGAATATTGGCGCCATCGTCACGCCGTTGCTCGTGCCCTTCATTGTCGTGGATCTCGCGATGGGGTGGCGCGCGAGTTTCGTGATCGTCGGCGCTGCGACCCTGCTATGGCTGCCGGCGTGGTGGCTGCTCTACTCGCACCCCCGCGCCAATCGACGAGTCACTGCGCAAGAGCTCGCGCATATCGAAAGCGATTCACCCGATAGCTTGACGCGCATGCCGTGGCTTACGGTCCTGCGCATGCGCGAGACCTGGGCTTACGCACTGGGCAAGTTTCTGATCGACCCGATCTGGTGGATGTTCCTGTTCTGGCTGCCCGATTTTCTGGCGCGCACTCGCGGGCTCGACTTGCGTGGGTTCGGTCCGCCGATCATCGCGATCTACCTGGCGTCGGATGTGGGTTCGGTTGCGGGCGGTTGGCTTTCTTCAAATTTGCTGAAACGCGGCAGATCACTCGCTAGCGCTCGCAAGACGGCGATGCTCGTCTGTGCTGTGTGCGCGCTGCCTGTCATGTTCGCCGCAAAAGTTTCCGGCCTATGGCAGGCGGTCGCGCTCATCTGCCTGGCCACGGCCGCGCATCAGGGATTCTCGGCAAACTTGTACACGTTTCCAGGAGATGTGTTTCCTCGCTCCGCGGTCGGGACGGTCATCGGGATTGGTGGCATGGTCGGCGGCATCGGCGGAATGCTATTTGCGCAGTACGTGGGCGCTGTGTTGCAACGCGTGGGTGACTACACGCCGATTTTCATTGTGGCGGGTTGCGTCTATCTCGTGGCGTTGCTGGGAGTGCACTTGCTCGCTCCCGGCTATCGGCAAGTGAATCGGACCGCATGACTGCTCAAGAACGAAGTGAAGCGAAAGCTCGGCGCCGTTCTCGGCGTTTCCAATCCCGAGATGTACGCGTCAATGAAGGCATGCCGCTCCAGGAATTCCGGGGTACGCGCCGCACACGCATCGTCTATTCAGTCGCTGCGACTGACGACTGAGAGACATCCATGTCGCGTCGCGAAGGACGGCTCATGGCGCTCCCATGAACATAAACGGGGAGCATCGTGAAAATCGGCATCGTGAACGTCGTCGTGTGTTGGTTCGTGCTGGTCGTCGCGGCAGGGGCAGCCGCGCCTTCACTTCAACTCCAATCGTCGGATGCGATCTTCGTCAAGTGTGACCCCTAAACCAGGACCTGTGGGCAGTTCGAGCACACCGGCACGAGGTACCAGCGAGGTAGTCGTGATGTCGGCGGCGAGCCGCAATGGTCCGAACAGTTCGCTGCCCCAGCTCAAATCGACAACTGCGGCACATACTGCGGCCACCGCTGCCGTGCCGAGCGATGTCTCTAGCATGGTGCCTCCATAGCAACGGAGGTTGGCTGCCTCTGCAGCTGCGGCTGTCGCGAGTGTGTCCATCAAGCCGCCGTCGCGCTGCGGCTTGAGCGCGAAGCCGGAGGCTGATTTCGCGGCCGCGAATTGCGCGGCCACGGCAGGCCCCGTCAGCGCCTCATCCGCAAGGATGTCGATGGGGCACTCGCGCACCAACCGCGCCATGGTCTCCATATCGTGAGCAGCGATCGGCTGCTCAGCCACCGCAACGCCTACATCGTGGAAGCGAGTGAGAATGTCGAGCGCATCCCCCGCGGCCCACGCCTGATTGGCGTCTATCAGTACGCGTGCACGTCCCTCGAAACGCCGGGCGATTGCGCCCACATAGGCGACCTCCGCGTTCGTGTCGTCAATACCAACCTTCAGTTTGAGTAGCCGATGGCCGCGCTCTTCGATGGCTCGTTCACCGTCGGCGATCGCGTCCGCCAAATTACCGGAGTCGAGCGTCCAGGCGACCGGGATGCTTGTGCGGCGTGCGCCGCCCAATAACTCCACTGCGGGCCGGCCGGACTTTTTTCCCGCCAAATCCAAAAAAGACATTTCGAGTGCCGTACGCGCAGCGCCGTTGCCGCGGAACAGGCGGTGTAATGCTCGCGAGTATTCCGAGAGGTTCTCGAAGCGACGGCCCTTCAGATAGGGAGCGGCGTAGCGCGCAACGGTCGCCAGCGTGCCCTCGATCGTTTCAGCATTCCAATATGGGCCGCCCATCACGCAGGCCTCGCCAACGCCCTCGACGCCGTCCGTATCGAGCGTGCGTACCAAGAGCACATGCTGTTCTACGATTTGGCCGAACGATGTGCGTAGAGGTCGGCGCAGCTGCAGATCGATACGCTGGGTGCGGATGCCTTGGATATGAATGGCCATCAGACCGTTGCCACCGGCGTGACGGGTGAACCGATCGCACCGGGCAGTGCCAACGGTGGCGCGGTGAGCAGAAAGCGAGAGCGCTGATGCTGGCGCAGCCACGCGGCTAGCGGCGTAAGACGCCATAGCTCGCCCAAGTGTATGCCCAGCTTGAAGATGCACAGCTCGTGCAAAGGCACGTCCGAGCAGCGACCCGCCTGATGCGTCGCCGGATGCGACTCGACGGCGTAGTTGTCACAGGCGATCACGCTGAGCTCGCTGTCTGTGATCCATTGCAAGAGCCGTGCGTCGCGGCCATCGATCACCGCGCACGAGTTCTCCAGCGTGTGATGGTCTGGTCGACCGCCCATCCCCAGCACGACCTCGGCGAAGCCGGTATGAATACACACCATGTCGCCGGGCTCCACCACGGCCCGGTCTGCATTCATGATTCGCATCAGGGCGTCGTAGCCCACGCTCGTCCGCGCATCACCAAGGTGATGCCGCAGGTCGATCATCACGCCTCGACCTTGCACGCACGTCTGCGCCATGCGCTCTATCCCGAGAGCCGACACCCTGCGCCCTGCGTCGTCTACGACATAGCCCCCGGGGAACACGTCGGTGCCGGCGCGATAACCGTTGTAATACATCGGCTGCGCCTGGCCGCCGGAATCGGCATCGAAGATGCCGCCCACGTGCGCCAGCCCGTCCCATTGCGTCGAATACTGGGTGTGCAGCACAACGGCATCGTCACTCATGACATCGGTCGAATGCGGCTTGTCGGCCGCCATCACGTAATTGATGTTGGCTTTGCCGTTGCGCACGGTCGGGTTGAGCCGCGGCGGGTGGCGTCGTTCGTTGAGCACGTTGCCGCCAGGGAAATCTAGCGGCAAGCTCAGGCAGAAGGTGAGGCCCTCCCGGACTTCGGCGATGCCCTCGCGGACCTTCTGCGCAGTGAGCAGGTTCAGCCGGCCCAGCTGGTCATCAGGGCCCCATTCACCCCAGGTCGAACCCGCGGGGCGCTCGCGCCAGCGGGGATTCGCGAGTTGTTTCTTTGCAGTCACGGCAACAACTATTACTGCGCTACCGTGCGCTGCCCAACTACATTCGGGACGCTCGGCGCCAGCACGAAATCGTAACGGATAGTGAAGTAGGGCTTGCTCAGTCCGCGCGCATTCAGATTGGCCGCGCTGTCATGCAGCTTGAGTTCGGCGACGAGACCATCGCGCACGGCGTTGGCGACGTCGCTATCGAGATATTGCCCGCCCATGAAATAGATTTGCGAAGTCATCTCCTTGAATTGCGGATGCCGAAGCTTGGCGTGCAGATGCGCGGGTCGATAGTAATGGCGGCCCAGGATTTTCAACACTCTCCCGGTGGGACCGTTCTTCGGAATCTCGTAGGGCGGCGGCACGATGGTGCGCAGAGTGAATTCGCCGTTGCCGTCGGTCTTCAAACGCCCGCGCAGATTCCACAGCGGAATGTTCGGATGGATGTTCGCATACAGCCCCTCCGCGTCGGCTTGCCACACATCGAGTTCCGCAGCCGCAATCGGTTTGCCATTCGTGTCCTTGACCGTGCCGATGAAGAAGAGCACATCACCGCGCTCACCGGCCCGCATGGGCATCACGTACGGCGCCTTCAGCTCCGGCGCACCCGGTACATAGAACGGTCCTTCGATTGCTTCCGGACTGCCGTCGCGGTAGCGATTGCCGATGTCGGTGGACTCGGCCTCGAAAAAGACGTCATACAGCAGCGACTCCTCCCCGTCCTTGATCGTATCCACCAGTATCTGCGTGGCCGCGCGGTATTGCTCATGAGTGATGCGATGTTTGCGCATGAAGGCGATGAGCACTCTCTCCAAGTCTTCCAGCATCTCCCTGGTTGGAGAGTTCGTGGATGTGCCGGATGGGATGTTCATCACAGGTCTCCTGTACTTGCGCCAGCAGTTAATTGTGCGATAATCGCCCGTAGTGCGATCAGCGCACCAAGTGATTCTAGAAGCCCGCTTCCCCGGCAGTCAATGCCGGCCGTCCCTTGTTTGCGTTTGAGCTATGGACATGGATATCGACATCGAGAAAAGAGATGTAATGGACGGCCTGTTGCGTGGACTCGCTGTCATCGAGGCCTTCAGCGCAGCGCGGCGCCGACTCACATCCGGCGAAGCCGCGGATATCATCGGTATCTCGCGTGCAGCAGCGCGACGCTGTCTGTTGACGCTCGTGGCGGGCGGTTATGCTTCCTTTGATGGAAAATTCTTTTCGCTGACTCCAAAATCGCTGGGGCTTGGCCGCGCCTACTTGGCGATGACGCCGCTCGCGAGTGCTTTGCAGCCGTACACGCGCGCTCTTGCGGAGCGTTTCAACGAGCCATGCAGCGCGGCCATCCTGGACGGACGCGATGTGATCTAC